>JAQUUY010000023.1 GCA_028693645.1 Eubacteriales bacterium
AGGACCCCGAAAGTGTTAAAATAGACCTCAACCGCAATTTTAGAAGTAAAGAGCAAATCATTAAAACGGTGAATGCTGTTTTTGAAAAAGTCATGACCAAACGCAGAGCAGGGATGCTTTATGATGAGGAGTCCGAGTTAAAAAAGGGAGTCACTTATGACGGAGCCTTAAACTACCCGGTAGAACTCTGCCTTGTTGACGAACGCGGAGACGAGGAAGAGGTAGATGACGAAATCAAAGACATGAAACGAGCGGAGCTTGAAGCGGCGGCCGCCGCCTTGATTGTAAAAAAAGCAAAAGGATTACCTTTCTACGATGAAAAAGAGAAGAAAGAAAAATTCTTGCAAAACAAGGATATCGTAATTTTGCTTCGCAGCACAGCAAATGTCGCGGATATCTACAGGGAAGCACTTCAACGGGAGGGCATTCCGGCATACATAGATATCGGAGATGGTTTTTTTGATACGCTTGAAGTTTCCGTATTCCTGAATTTTTTGAAGATCATTGACAACCGCAGACAAGACATTCCCTTTTTGTCTGCACTTCGGTCCCCCATTTTTGGGTTTTCCGTTACTGAACTTTCTCTCGTTCGTTCCCAAAAAAAGAAAGGGTCTTATTTTGATGCTTTTTTGAGTTATGCAAAAGAAGGCGAGTCTCAAGAACTTCGTGAAAAGGCAAATTCAGTGTTGGGGAAATTGAACTATTATCGGAAAAGATCAAAATTTCTGCCTCTGTCTGAATTCGTATGGGAAGTATTGAGGGACAGCGAATATTACCTCTATGCAGGAGCTTTGCCGGGAGGAAATCAACGCCAAGCAAACCTACGTGCGCTTGCAGATAAAGCTTCCTTATATGAAGCTAACTTCTCTAAAGGTTTATTTGGGTTCATAAATTACATAGAAGCAATCAAGAAAGGGAGAATCGCAGCGGCTCCGGTCAAACTCATCGGGGAGAGTGACGACGTCGTGCGCATTATGACAGTTCATAAAAGTAAAGGCTTGGAATTTCCCCTGGTCCTGGTTGGCGGGCTTGGCAGAAGATTTCGAGCACAATCTTCCGATCGTGTGACCATGCATAAAGATCTTGGCCTCGCGTTAAAGCAGATTGACCGTGAAAGAAACTGTCAGAGAAGGACTCTTCTACAAGAAATTATTGACCGAAGAAAAAACAGAGACGATCTCGCAGAAGAGATTCGCATCCTCTATGTTGCGCTGACAAGGGCAAAAGATAAGTTGATTCTTCTCGGTACCGTCTCGGATGTGGAAAAGACGCTTCACCTAGCGGGGTTAAAACGGGATAGAGGTCTATTCGGCGAAAGCTGCTATTTTGATTTCTTACTTCCGACAATCGGATTTTCCGCGGAAGTTCGTCGCAGTATTGTCGGACGAAAAAGCTTAAGCCATGATAAAGACAGTAACAGAATGAAACGAGAACAGCTGAGAGATGCTTTTTTCGGTGATGCAGAATGTTGCGTGCCAAGTATTGCTTCCAAGATCGAGAGCAGGCTGTCTTGGGAATATCCCTTCCCTTGCGCCGCTGATATAAAATCAAAATACAGTGTCTCTGAATTAGCCAAAGAGGCGCAGCCAACATTCGGATTGTCGCCATCAATGGTTCGCGGAAGTGCGCAAAAAGGTGAGCTGGCGTCCCCATCTGCCAGCGAAGCGGCAAGGCGTGGAACCATTTATCATAAGGTTATGGAACAGCTTCCTTTTGTGCCGGGCGGAATGGATGAAGAAGAAATACGAGCCTTTGTTGAGGAAATGGTCGCACGTGAATTGCTGACACGAGAAGAGGCGGCAGAAATCGCAGCGAAAAAGATTGCGGCATTCTTTGCTTCTGATATTGGAAAGAGAGCTTGTTCTGCGGAATCAATCTACAAGGAAATCTCCTTTAACTTAAAGAAAAAAAGAGAAGGGGAAACAATTATAGTCCAAGGAACGATAGACTGCTACTTTATAGAAAACGGAAACTATATCCTCCTAGATTATAAGACTAATTTCGTAGGCGATAAGAAAGAAGAGATTGAGGGGTTGGGAGAATTTTATCGCCCGCAGCTTTCTCTTTATAAGGAAGCACTTGAAGAAATCAGAGGGGTCAAGGTCTCTGAAATGCATCTTTACCTCTTCGCCGCAGACAAAGGGATACAGCTTTGATGCAGTGAAACATCGCTTTACAACAACATCTTGTTAAAGTATAATCAAAGCATATTAGAATGTGTCAAAGCCGTTAGATTCTTGACGGCAGACAATTAAATAAGGCTTGTTAGTATAGGAGGAAGAAAGAATGCGTAAAAAAATCAGTATATTATTGGTACTGCTCATGATGGTGAGCGTCTTTGCCTTTGTCGGTTGCGGCGCTGAAAAGGAAGAAGCTGCACCGGAAGTTGCGGCAGACACTTCGTTGACAGATGTTCAAGAAGCCGGCGTGCTTGTTCTTGGTTGCGATGATGCGTTTCCGCCGATGGGTTTCCGCGATCCCGCAGGTACCATCGTTGGATTTGATATCGACCTGGCTACCGCAGTTGCTGAAAAGCTCGGAGTTACTCTTGAAACCAAAGCAATCAACTGGGATACAAAAGTTATGGAACTTGACGGTGGAAACATTGACGTCATTTGGAATGGATTCAGCATCACTGCAGACAGAAACCTCGAAGTAGAATATACAAAACCATATCTCAACAATCAGATTATGCTTTGTGTACGCCCGGATTCTGACATTGAAACAAAGGCTGACCTCGCAGGAAAGATTGTAGGATATCAGGTTCAAAGTTCGGCAGATGATGCCATCAAAGCAGAAGCTGATTTTTATGCATCTCTTGGTGAAGCACGTGAATATGATACCTATCAGGATGCATTGCTTGACCTGACAGGAAGCAGCCGCATCGATGCCGTTGCTGTTGATAAGATTATGATTGAATATGCCGCTGCTCAAGAACCCGGAAAATACAAAGTTCTCGAAGATGCACTCGGAACTGAATTCATGGGAATCGGTTGCAAAAAAGGTTCTGTTGCATTGAGAGAAGCAATCGACGTAGCGCTTGACGAATTATATGAAGATGGTACAGTAGAAGAGATTTCCACAAAGTGGTTTGGCAAGAACATCGTTATCAGAGACGTTGAAAAGCTTACCCAGGAAGATTTCGAATAAATAAAGCCTTATTAGCAAAAACAAAAATCAGAAATGAGGTAAAGTGTGGACGTTTCATATGTTACATCTATAATTGGGTTCATATTACAAGGTACAGGAATCACCATGAAGGTATATGTCGTCACGATTGTGTGTTCGATACCCTTAGGGATTCTCTTTGCGCTCGGTAAATTGTGCCCATTCCGTCCACTGCAGTATCTGTTGGCGGCGTATACCTGGGTTTTTCGTGGGACACCGCTCTTGCTGCAACTCTTTTTTGCTTACTACGGGCTGCCCGTCTTTGGAATCGAATTTCAACCCTTGATGGCCGCCTATGTCACTTTTGTTTTGAACTACGCCGCCTATTTCACCGAAATATTTCGCGCGGGGATTCAGTCAATCGAGGTCGGTCAATATGAAGCATCCAAAGCACTTGGCATGAACTATTTGCAGACGATGCGTAGAATCATTTTGCCACAGGCGACAAAAGTCATTTTGCCTCCAATGGGAAATGAAGCAATCAATTTGGTCAAAGACACGGCACTTTGTGCGGCTCTTTCGATTCCTGAGATTCTTCGAAATGCGAAAGTTACGGTTGCTCGGGATTTCAGTATCGAAGCTTACTTCGTTGCTGCTGTTCTCTATCTCTTGCTTACTTTTGTCATCATAAGAGTGTTCCGTGAGCTTGAAAAGCGTTACGGTTACTATAATTGAGAGGGGAAAGCATGGAGATTATCAGAATCGAGAACATACATAAAAGGTTTGGCGACCTTGAAGTCCTAAAAGGCATCGATTTTGTGGCCAACAAAGGAGAAGTCATTACGATTATCGGCTCGTCCGGATCAGGAAAGAGTACCCTGTTGCGCTGCATGAATCATTTGGAGAAAGCCGACCAAGGCCGAATCCATTGTGATTGCAGGATTGGAATGGTATTTCAGAATTTCAATCTGTTTCCGCATAAGTCGGTTATTGAAAACCTGATTGAAGCACCAATCATAGTGAAGAAAATCCCGCGCCAACAGGCAATCGAATTTTCGATGGGACTGCTCGCAAAGGTTGGCCTGACGGATAAACGCGATGCCTACCCTTGTCAACTCTCGGGTGGACAAAAACAAAGAGTCGCGATTGCAAGAGCCTTGGCGATGGAACCGCAGTTGATGTTGTTTGATGAGCCGACGTCGGCTCTCGATCCGCAACTCATCGGGGAAGTCCTTCAGGTCATGAAAAAGCTTGCAGAAGAACACATGACGATGATCGTAGTTACTCACGAAATGAATTTTGCTCGTGAAGTTTCAGACCGTGTCATCTATATGGATAACGGAGTAATCGTCGTAGACGGGCCTCCGGAAGAAGTTCTTGTTGACCCCAAAATCCCGGAACTCAGGACATTCTTGAACCTGGATCGCTAAGTCTTAATTTATACGATTAATAAACGCCAGTTTCTGTTTCCCATAGGAACAGAATCTGGCGTTTTATTGTCTCTTTGGCAAATGTTGTGGCGCTAAACCAAGTGGTTCTTTATCGCTAATAGTGCAATTTGTGTTCTGTCGGAAAGGCCGGTTGCGGAAAGGATTCCCGAAATTCTGTTTCGGACCGTGCCTTCCGAATAATTAAGTGTCGTAGCAATGTCGCGGTTTGACATGCCTTTTGCGATTAGGCAGATGATTTCCAAATCTCTTCCCTGAAAATCAACCGGAATTTCGGAGTTCTCATTTGAGGGGAGTGTTTTTCGCTGAATGCTGTTTTTTAATGAAGTAGAAACGAATTCCTGAATGTTTTTATTTAGAACGCACTGGCCGTCGAGTACGCAATGGATTGCATTAATCAAAGCATCAGGAAGGATATCCTTTAAGAGGTAACCATCAGCGCCGTTTAAGTAAGCATCTAAAATGTTTTCATCATTGCTAAAGGTAGTGAGCATGATTGCTTTTGCTGTCGGGAATTCCTCTTTGATATGTTTAAGGGCATAAATGCCGTTTGTCTCTGGCATTTGAATATCTAAAAGGCAAACGTCGGGTCTAAACTCTTTGTATTTCTGACAAGCGTCCCGTCCGTTTTCTGCACAAGCGACTACTTCGAAAGCCTCGTAAGTTTCAACGATTTTTTTTAGCATATCTGCAAATAGTTTCTGGTCATCTGCAATAAGCACTTTCTTCATTGTTACTGCTCCTTTCCTTTCAATGGGGATTCAATATGTTCCACCAAATTATTATCGTAGACTATTTTTCGGATATCTGCGAGCATTGCCCGCAGTTTTTCGGCTATTATCCTCAGATTCTCTATTTTTATCTTCTGGTCAATCGAATCTTCCGTTCGCATAGAAGTAATTTTTTTCATCACATCATTCATCTTGTTTTCAAGCTCCAAGTGAATTGAGGAGGAAAGACGTTGGAATTCCTGTTGAAGAAGGAGCTCCTCTTTAACTTCTATTTCTTTGAGCAAATAGGTATTTAATTCATCTGCTTTTTCGTTTTTTTGCGACAGCTCATTGATTAATTGGTGCTGTTTTGTTGTTTCGTGTAAAAGAAGGATAGAGCCAATTTTTTGATTTTTCTTATCGAGCATCAGGGATGAGGAAAGAAGATAATAGCGCTCGGAAATCATGATTTCTGTTCCGTGCACCAGGGAATCGACCGCTGAAATATCGCGAGCCAAGAGAGGAGGTTTGCTTCGTGGGTGATTTTGGCCAACGAGTTGGCCGTGTCTGTCAAAAACAAAAACGTAATCGTCAATATCGTCCAAAATCCCGCTATAAATGAAATCACTTTGACCGATAGGTTTACGTAGGAACAGGAACATGGCCGCCGATAAGAAAAAAACGGAAGACAACACCAGCGTGATAGTAGAAGCAGATTTTAGGCTTTCAAGAATACGTTCTGTCGGAGCTGTCACCATCGTAAAATGCAACATAAAAAAGAAAGAAAGTGAGCAGAATGCAAACCCCGAGAGAATGGGAAGCGTTTTGCCATTGCTCCTTGCAAAAAATCTTATCCCAAAGAGTAGCGCGCCTGTGCTTAATAATCCCCAAGCGAGTAGAAGCAAAATAAATTTAGGGTTCATAGTTGAAAAAAGCATTTCATTCATTTCTTTTTCACCTTTGCGTGGATATAAAATCCACAATCCGCATCCGAGTGGAATTCAATACTGCCGCCGATGTCGGTCATTCGTTGTTGCATGCCGGAAAGACCTTTTCCATATATTACCGCATTACAACCGATACCGTTGTCAATCAGGAACAATTCAAGTTCTTGTTCTTGATATCGCAAAACAATATTAAGCGAAGATGCCTTGCCGTGTTTGAGTGTATTAGTAATCGCTTCGCGGCATATGTGATAGACGGCATCGGAATCTTTCGCCGAAAGTTCAAACACATTTCCCAGAACGCTAAGATTTGTAATAAGCCCACTGTCAGAGGTGCTGTTTATCAAGTTGCCGAGAACAATCAAAAGAGAGCTGCTTTCCTTTGTGCAGTAATCAAGTGAAAGCATTTGTGTGAACTCTTCCTTGCCTTGAGATAGTAAGTTTTCAATGTTCGAGAGAGTGGGGGTGTAATTTTCAGCACCTGTAAGGATTTCAACTTCGCAGGCCGAGATGGCAAGTACTGTGGCATGCCCTAAAATATCGTGGAGTTCCTGCAAAACATAACGCTCGGCTTTGATTTCAGCGAGCTTTTTTTTATTGGCGCTCATTTCTTCGAGTCTTGCGTTGCGGTCAGAAATTTCTATGTTTTTTCGTTTTAGCTGAGCAAGCAAATTTTCCGATTCTGTTCTATCGATAAAGCGAAGCACAGTGTAATTTTTTTGAGCGCTGTGCACAAGCATGTAAGTTTGCTCACCGAGTTTTATTGTGCTTCCGGAAACAAGACTGAGTTCTTCAGGAAGAAGATCGCCGGTCATAAGTTGAGGGCATACTTCGAGCATGCTTTTGTTTGCGGCAACGATACGTCTATGTCTCCCAATTACGACTATGGGATTTGAAAGATCCTCAAAAACTTGGGTGCCGGCAATCGGGAGAATGTCTAAAAAACGATATCGGAAAGCTGCCAGCGCAAATAAGACAAGAGAGACATTTGTAGCAATTGGCGTGTAATCAAAAAGCGGACTGTAGTCAAAGAGCGCCTCAAATAGATTGAGTATATAAAATAGGTTGACGAGAATAGGAACGCTGATTCCAATCAGAAACAAATATGCACGTATCCGTTCTGAACCAAACATTTTAAAAAATCCGCGCGCCAGCATAACTGCGGATATCGTTAGATAAAGATAAGTGATGCTCATGTTGAAATAAAACAAAGGGCCAAAACTGTCTGCATAAAATGTAAAGCTTGCATAGAACCTGAAGTGAAGCGGGTTGGAAGCCGCGATAAGAAAGCAGGAAAAGCAAGGAATAAGAATGAACGAAAACAGAAGTTTTGAAGGTATCCTCCCGTAGGAATAGATGTACGCAAAAAGAAACAGTGCTCCTCCGATGAAAGATGCACCAAAATACTGCAGCGAAATAAACGCCCAACGAAGAGAAATATCGGGGGAAACCGTTTTGAATATTTTCGCAACAATCCACAGTATCAGCATTGCTTGTGTTGAAAGATAGGAATACAGGAGCGGAGATTTGCGAGCCTTTATTATGATGTAGTAATTTATGCCAAGAAAAAGCAGAAGCGAAAGGATATGCCAAAACTCAATGTAAAATATCTCAAATGCAAGTTTTTCTGATACAGGCATGCGGTACTCCTCTTGGCAACTATGGGGACACGATGCGATTCTATGTTCCCATAGTAGCAAATCAGCATCGAAAATACAAACGCAAATGACATTTGTCATTTATATTTGGAGAATTGTCATTCGCTTTTTTAGCGAGCAGTCACTTATCACTGCCTTTCACTTTTATTACAATTAAAACAGTAGAAATCAGCAAATTGAGGTGAGTGACAATGGAATTTCAAATGAAGATAAATAAAGCCATGAATGCTTTTTCACTGGACTACAACGAAAGAAGCAAGCTTTTTGAATTGGGGGAAGAAATCTCTGTTTTGGAATCCAGAAAAGAAAAACTATGTACAAAACTTGGCGCGGCGCTCGTCGAAGGAGAAGAAGAGTATCGCATTGGAGAGCTGCGCTGGGAAATCAAAGAGACCAATTTGGAACTATTGATAAAAAAAGAAAAATTGAAAATACTAGCGGAAACCTTGAAATTAGGAGGCAATTAGGATGAACACAAAAATAACAGGAAAAAACGCAAAGAGAATCATGTCGGCTCTGCTTTCCTTCGTGCTCTTTTCTTCAATTTTCAGTTCTACTGTTTATGGTGCCGACGGCGATGTCGTGGAAGCTTATCGTGTACGTGATGCATCGTTGATTTTAAATGGCAGAGTCATTCAGAAATTTGAGATGGCCGGCGCAGTTAATATGGATTATATTGCAAACATGAAAGAAACGGGAATCGTTTATTCTTCCACAGATGAGGAACCTGAACTGGATGAACCGGATGTCTCCTCGGTTTTGGGTATTGTCACTTACAACAATCAGATTGCCGCTTCTACCGATGAAGTGGAAGAAGAGACGCTTTATTATGCACGACTTTATGTTACCTATAATGACAACAGCACGGATTACAGTGATGTTATGGAATACCGGACAGCCATTGTTACAGAGCCAGGAACGCGTGTTGGCTGTGAACTTATCGTAAGTGGCGGATACTATTATCATGATAATGGCACAACGGATTCCGCATCTTATCATCAGGCGATGATAGATGATGGTTTTTCCGCCTTATATAATGGTAACGTTTATCAAAGCGCGGGACGAATGACTCGACCGGGCTTTAATTCTTTGATTACGGAGGATTCGATAACAGGGAAGCGCTATCTTCATGTCTTCCATCTAACACTGGGCGACCGGAGTATCGTGGAAACTATGGTTGATATCAGGAGTGAACCCGATTCGTTTAATCGTATCTCAGCATATTTTACTTTTGATAATTTTGATGAACTCGATTGCGAGGAAGGAGGCATTCTTTACTCTGATGATACCTTCAAATTAGAAAACGCTGTAAACAATGTCACGAAACATCCGGGGCATTATATAAATGGTTCTTACACAACCGCCCCGTCTGACCCAGTGGCGGATAATACGGACTATTATGTGAGAACTTACGTAAAAATTAACGGGAGATATCATTATGGCAAAAACATTTACATGTTTACCACCGGTACAAATACAGAGGCGGGGGAGCTGAAAGAAACTATTCCGATTACGGAGACTGGGTATACTACAAGCTACGAAACCCAACTGCCACTGGGTTGCTCGGCGGTAATCGGCAATTCTGAATATGAAGAAGGCGATAACATAAAACTGGATGCGACAGGTAATTACTACATCCTTACGACATGGTCAGGAGGAAGCCGTTCGGCTACCCATGTCAGGATAGACAAGACGGTTCCCGTTCTTGAAAATATACAGCAGAATGAGATATTCAACAGTACGGTCACTCCAATCTGCGAAGAAGACAATGTTCAGTTTTATTTAAGGAAAGACAGTGAGAATGATAAAGATTTTGCCAGCGGCGTCAGAATCAGCGAGCCGGGTGATTATGCATTGACGCTAATCGGGCCGGGTTATGCCAGCGAGATCTATTATTTTTCGATTAAAGATCCGGTTGTTACAACGCAGGATTGCTTCAGCGTTACCACCGACTCGGCCGAACTGTCAGCAAACTTTGTTAACAATGGAAGTATTCTTGAACGCGGGTTTGTTTATTCCTCAATCAATAATGATCCTAAAATCGGAGCAATCGGAGCAATCGGTTTTGTTCCGGCACAGGATCCGGAACCTGGGTTCATCACAGCGACACTGTCGGGACTTGCCGTTTTCACGACATATTATTTTAGAGGGTATGTGAAAACCGGAACGACAGAAGAACCATCATACACTTACGGAGATGTGAAGGAGTTTACCACGCCCTCCTTGGGAACGCCTCTGGTCATGATAGGTTATCCCAAAGAAGTAAAAAGAAATAATCTCTTGATAACGGCTTCTGTCCTTCAAAGCGGTGGAAGCGAAGTCACAGAGAGAGGCCTTGTATTTTCCATCAATCAAGGCCCCACAATTGGTGGTGACGATTGCACAAAAATACCTGCAAATGCCAGCGGAGTGGGAGATTACGAAGTAAATCTCAGTGGGCTTTCTCCCAACACATTATATTATGTAAGGGCTTACGCCATCAACGGTTCGGGAACCGGCTACAGCGCCGATAGTGTTTTTTCTTCCGGCCCCGAATATACAGTTACCTTCGATTTGTCGGGGGGGACGAGAACGGGCGGCGGAGAATTGATACAAAGCGGAGACCCGGGTTTTTCGCCGAATGCGCCCACCACAATAAAAGCGGATAGTAATTTTGGTGGCTGGGATAAAAGTTTTGACAGTGTAGAAGAAAGCATGACCGTCGCCGCATTATGGACAGACAATAAAACCTACCAGGTAAGGTTTGATCTTGACGGCGGAACGAGGACCGGTGGCGGCGAACTTTCACAACTCGTCTCCCCTGGATTCGCAGCGGAGGCTC
This sequence comes from Eubacteriales bacterium, assembly GCA_028693645.1. Taxonomy (GTDB): domain Bacteria; phylum Bacillota; class Clostridia; order Peptostreptococcales; family Anaerovoracaceae; genus STD2-154. The sequence goes on from JAQUUY010000023.1 coordinate 10,690, forward strand.
CGGCTGCAGAGCGAAGTGGCTATGATTTTAAAGGTTGGGACAAAGCGTTTACAAATATCAACGCCTATACTGAAATAAAAGCGAAATGGGAAATCAAAAAATACAATGTATATTTTGCTCTTGACGGAGGGACAAGAACTGGGGGTGGCGCATTAGCTCAGGTCGTAGAGCACGGAAGCGCTGCGACTGCTCCTACGGCAGAAAAAGAAGGCTCGACGTTTTCAGGTTGGGATGTTTCCTTTGACAATGTAACGAAAGGCTTAACCGTTACGGCGCTCTGGAATACTAATATTCATAAAGTGACTTTCAATAAAAATGGCGGAACGAAGACGGGCGGCGGAGACCTTGTTCAGCTGATTCCAAATGGGGAGGCGGCAATCGCCCCTGTAATTGAAAGAGAAGGCTACACTTTCGTAGGCTGGGACGTTCCTTTTGACAATGTCACGGGAAATGTCACGGTGAATGCTTGCTTTGCGGCCATTCTTCTGAGTGAAGAAGATTGGACCACTCAGGTGCAGGTATCCGTTGATGCGGTACCCGATGGGATTCCTTTGGAGATTGATCTCAATAATGATCAGGAATATAGCAGCATTCCGGAAAACAGTTCGGTGAATATATTGGAGAATAAGCTAATTAACGCGCGAGCATATCTCAATGGGACATGGATTACGCTTCCGCAGAAAAATATCAGTAATATCGATAATGACCATCCGACACAGCCGACGGCAACGTATCACTTGGCCCCTGAAAGCAATCAATTCAGCGTCTCCTTCGGAAGCAGCACTGATGTTGGAAGTGGAGTGGCTCTCTATGAGTATAAGATTGGGAAATTCGGTGAATGGAAAGAATACGCGCCCCCCTTCTCAATGAATCTTCCAAACGGCACCGATTACGTGATTCGGGCGAAAGACTTTGCGGGCAATGGCTCAAATCAGCTGAGTTCGGTGGTCAACGTGAAGCCGCTGGGATTTACGGATGCTTACGGTCATTCTGCGACTCGATATATCCTTGATGAACAACGGGACGGTACAAGTATTCATCGTATCAATCTGATGGGAGGCTATGATACACAACAGAAAAAATTTGAAGAATACACATATTATCCGACCAATGAAAGCTACAAAGGCTGCGGCGTGAAAGCGGCACAGATCTTTGTGCGCTGGTTTGGAATAGAACTGCCTCAAGGAGTTGTGAATGATTATGTTGAGACCACGGATTTTGATAAATACATCGACTGGCTCACCGGAGACACCTGGGCCGATCCGGGAATCTTTACAACTCCGGCACAGCTGGATTCGGGGATACAGGATATTCTGGATGAATACTATGACGGTTACACGGTTGTCAGAAACAGCCCGGACTCTTCTACCCCTGCCATTGAAAGGATTGAAACAGGACTGGCAAGCGGCTTCCCTGTCATTGTGCTGGTGAATGATGGTTCTCATTGGCAGGTAATCACTGCCTGCCGGATTACACGAATCCATGGCGACGAGATAAATACCGCACAGTTTTTGGTGCACGATAACGGTGGCGAAGAATGGCGAACCTGGGCTGACCTTGACTATTTCTTCGAAGACAATACTTCGGCTGAGGCAGCAAGGTTGATGGGATATGACTCCTACTGGGATACAATCCTGTCAGTACAGTATACTCCACCGGGCGGAGCAAATGGTTCGGGCAACAGCAGCGGCGGGACCAATGCCGGTGGAGGTGCCGGAAATGTAATATCTGAGGGAATACTGATTGCGCCTTCAGCTATGAATGGTAGCGCAGCAAATGCGGCATTGACACACTCAAACATCGCGGATGCAATTCAGGCATCGCAAGGCAATGGACTGGTGGAAATAACAGTGAATGCGCCTGCGGATTCGGAATCTGTAACTATCAGCATCCCTCGTAGTTCTATAGGAGACTTATCTGGCGCCGATGTTGATACTCACATTTCAACGCCTCTTGCCGGAATGCGCTTTGACAGCGAAGCCATGTCCGCTATTTCCAATGCAGCCGGAGGAGACATTAGCATCACCGCAGGTACTGTTGACACGGGGGATCTTTCGCAGGAAGTAAGATGGGAAATTGCGGGGCGGCCGGTTTTCGAATTTGCTATTACGAGCAACGGCCAACCAATTTCAGATTTTGGAGAAGGAACGGTGACGGTGTCCGTTCCCTACAAACCTGAGTTTTATGAAGACCCGAATAATATCGTTATTTATTATATTGGATCTGACGGAAGCCTCAAGACAATTCCCGGCTGTTCCTATGATCCTACGACCGGAAGAGTTACTTTCGCGACAAATCATTTCTCATCCTACGCCGTCGGGTATAAGGAAATGCCTTTTAGTGATGTTGCATCTTTCGCATGGTATGCCGGAAGTGTTAACTTCGCAGCAGCACGTAATTTGTTTTCCGGGGTAGGGAATGGTCGTTTCGATCCGGAAGGTAATATGACCCGTGCTATGTTTGCAAGCGTGCTTGCAAGGCTCGATGGCGCCGAACTCTCAACATATGAAACGGCTCCGGAGGCTATTAGCTATAAAGATGTAGGTAAAGACAAGTGGTACAGCAATGCGATAAGATGGGCAACAAAAAAGGGGATTATTAGCGGGGTCGGTGAAGGACGGTTTGAACCCGAGGCCTACGTCACTCGTGAACAGATGGCTGCAATGCTTTACAGATATACAGCATATAGACAAAATCAGCTTAGCAGTAAGAAGATAACGCCATTTGAAGACGCGGCCGACATCAGTCCCTGGGCGGTTGAATCCGTTAACGCGATGCAGGGGTATGGATTTGTTTGTGGCAATGAAGAGAATCGCTATCTTCCGAAAGACAACATCAGTAGGGCCGAAGCGGCAAACGTTCTTGAGCGATACATCAAGAAAACGTTAGAATAACAACAAGTTCTCCCTAAATAAAGAAAGCGGCCGTCACAA
>JAQUUY010000024.1:0-2121 GCA_028693645.1 Eubacteriales bacterium
GGGGTCGCTTCCTCGGCGGCAGTTCCGCAACCGTAGAAAGAAGAAACGAGTAATAACAAGAGTAAAAGAACGGTGAATAACTTTTTCTTGCTGCGATTCAGAGCCATTTTGATATCCTCCATCATAAATTGAATTATAACTAACTAAAACTAACAAGCACTTATACAATATTACGCAGCCTTGCATATGTCAATTGATTTTCGGGAGAGAGAAGGGTATAATAGAAAAAAACAATAATACGAATAAGAATGAATAGAAGGTTATGACGATTGGGTCAAGAATGGAGGTAGCCCGTGAACGAAGAAACACTATATACCCCTGAGGAAATCGCGGAAAAGCTTAAACTGTCAAAGTATACGATATATGAGATGATTAAAAGACAAGAACTTCCGGCCTATCATATCGGGCGCAGCATAAGAATCTCAGAGACTCAATTAGAGGAATTTATTGCAGCAGGGAGCACAAAAGAAAATACATTCCCTGTGGAAATCATAAAAAAGGATGATACAAAGCATGCTTTGACAGCTTCAAATGTAAGAGTGTGTGTCAGAACCGACATCGAAGGTAAGGCAAAAATTCATATTCCGCCCGAAGATGTGATTTTGAGTAGGCAACCATTTGCAAGCAGTGCGCGGAATGTTCACAAAGGGAGAGTGACGGATATCGTTTATGATGATGATCGCCAAGCAACCGTGACAGTGGACATCGGATTTCCGCTAAAAGCGCAAATCACAAAAAGATCGATGGAAGAGCTATCGATCAAACTTGGAGAAGAATGTTATGCGACGTTTAAGACAATGTCTGTTGAGGTTTTTCGATAAATAAATTAAAGTAAGAATTTGCTGGCGCTTCCCTGAGGAGGCGCCAGTTTCAATATAGAGCGTGCAAGATATTGCCTTGCTCGGAAACAAAAGAAATATTTCCGAACAAGGTATTGACAAAGGAAAGATATGTTGTATAGTTAATTATATGAGTAACTAACCAACTAACCGATCAATCAGTTAGTCAGCTACTAAGGAGGGACGAATCATTGTTAAACGAAGGGAGGAGAGATCATGCAAGTCAATTTCATAGATGAAAAACCGATCTTTCTTCAAATTGCGGAGCAGATAGAGGACGGAATCTTGTCGGAAGCATTTAAAGAAGAGACCCAGATTCCATCGACAACGGAAATCTCCGTTACGTTCAAGATCAATCCCGCCACGGCATTAAAAGGAATCAATCTCCTTGTGGAAGCCGGAATCGTATATAAAAAAAGGGGGGTCGGTATGTTTGTGGCTGCAGGGGCATCCAACAGCATCCGAGAAAAGAGAAAAAAAGAATTTTATCAGAACTATATCGTGAAGGTGACTTCTGAAGCGAAAAAGCTTGGGCTTTCTAAACCAGAAATCACAGCGATGATCGAAAGAGGGTATGAGGAATGAGTGGAATCGAAGTGATTGGCGTCTCGAAAAGCTTTGGGCGTGTCAAAGCACTGTCAGACGTTAGTGTCAAGTTTGAAAAAGAAAAGATTTACGGATTGTTAGGAAGAAACGGAGCCGGCAAATCGACTCTATTCAATTTAATTACAAATCGCATCTTCCCCGACGCGGGAGAAGTGCGAATCGATGGTGAAAAATCGGCAGAAAATGATCAAGCATTGCAGAAAATCTTTATGATGAGCGAAAAGAACTATTATCCGGAAAACATGAAACTTTCTGCTCTTGGAAAAGTATGCAGAGAGGCCATGCACCATGATTCTTTCAACGCATTTAATCGAAGAAGTTTCCGGGGTGATTGAAGATGTGGTTATCATTGATGAAGGGGAGATTCTTCGGCAAGCGACCCAAGAAGAATTGCTCGCGGAAGCCTTTATGCTTTCGGGGACGTCAACGGCAGTCGATCAGTTTGCAGAAGGCAAAAAAGTCCTCGGCACAGAGGCCTTTGGCGGACTGAAAACAATCTATCTCGGAGAAGAAGTCGACCGGACAACTCTGCCGGAAAACTTGGAACTTTCGAAAATGGATTTACAGCGATATTTTATTCAACTGACAAATAAGGAAAGGGGGAGAATTTCATGATTCTTAAGACAGCAGTCAAATATAGACTTCTGGATTCCGCAAAATCCATCGGCCTATTTTA
>JAQUUY010000024.1:2221-13558 GCA_028693645.1 Eubacteriales bacterium
CTGCAGCCTTTTCTAATGAAATTCTAATGAATGGTGAATTGTCTTTGAATCAGTATCTGCTATGATACATACATATCAAAGAGATATAACCACTATAAGGAGGTATGGGAAATGATTACATTAGAACAAGTCGAACGGCTGCGCGAAAAAGCGAATGTCAGCTACGACGAAGCAAAAGCAGCGTTAGAAGAGGCAAATGGGGATTTACTTGAAGCGCTGATCAATTTGGAAAAACAAGGGAAAGTCAATGCTCCGGAGGGGAACGGATATTATAGCAGTGACAAGACTTCAACCGCTAAAGCGATTGAAGTCCTTCCCGGCGAAAAGGCAAAACAGAAAAAAGAATGCAACGGTGGTTTTCGGGACGCAATGAGAAAGTTAGGACGCTTTTTCATGCAACTGCTCCACAAGGGGAACAGCAACTCTTTTGAGGTGTTGAAAAATGGAGAAGTAAAAGCGTCGCTTGCAATCACGGTAGTGGTCGTCTTATTGATCTGCTTTTTCTGGGTCACAGTACCGTTACTGGTGATCGGTCTTTTCTTCGGCTTCCGCTATCGCTTTCGCGGTCCGGACCTTGGAAAAGAAGTCATGAACAATGCTATGGATTCGGCGGCTGAAGCTGCGGAAAACATAAAAAAATCATTTGCGACTGAAGAAAAAAGCGGCGAATAGAAAAGAAAATATGTTTTGTTCAAAAGGGGAAAGAATGGTCTATCAGGGGGAAGTACGTGAAAAGAAAAAAGCATCAAGAAAGGAACGGGGAAAAGGCGCATGAGTGTTAGTATCCTTTTGGTCGAAGACGAAGAAAAATTGGCGAGGTTTGTCGAGCTTGAACTTTGCTATGAGGGCTATCAGGTAACAAAAGCCTTTGATGGCAGGTCGGGTCTTGAACTCGCCGAAACAGGGGATTATGACCTTCTTCTTCTTGATATCATGCTTCCGGGACTGAGTGGGATGGAGGTTCTGCGGCGCTTGCGCCGTAGCTCATCCATCCCCGTTATTATGTTGACGGCAAGAGACAGCGTAGAAGACAAGGTATCCGGACTTGACAGCGGGGCGGATGATTATATTACAAAACCTTTTGCGATTGAAGAACTTCTCGCAAGAATTAGGACCGCTCTGCGCAAAAAAAGCAGCGAAACAGAAAACACTTGCCTCTCGGCTCTGGGCCTCGAACTTGATCCGGAACGGCGAGCGGTCAGTGTGATTGGCACCACCGTCGAGCTCACCAAAAGAGAGTTCGACTTGCTGCATTTCCTCCTAAAAAACAAAGGCTTAGTCATGAGTAGAGAAGCACTTCTCGAACACGTCTGGGACCTTGATTTTGACGGGGGAACAAACGCAGTTGATGTTTACATTCGTTATCTTCGTGGGAAAATCGATGAGGTTTTTGATATCAAGCTGATTCATACCGTTCGAGGAGTGGGATATGTGATTAAAGATGAAGAATAACAATAGAATCTCTATCTCTGCCGGCTTAAATAATCGTTTTGTCCTTCGCCTCGTTGGGATTTTTCTTCTGCTGAATCTCCTCGTTGTCGCGACGGCCGGAAGTTTCGCGATTGTAAATGCTGAAAAGCTCGGTGCGGAGATAGCTCAAAAAATAGATAAAAATGGGTTCGCTGTTGTGGGAAACTCAGGATGGACCGAAATGGCCGGTTATCGATTGGAGCAGGTCACTCGCGACCCCTATGGTATTTCTTTGCCGCAAAATTGGGTGTTCTTTTTGCCTGAAGAGACAGTGAATGCGAAGCGCCGAGTGCTTTTTCCGGGTGAAGATTTCGAGTCTTTTATCAAGCATATAAAGGCTTTGAGTTATCGCTATGAATTTGTGGCAGATGATAAGACCTATAGTGTCGCAATTGGTTTTGAAAGAGATGTTGTAAACTTATGCTGGGTTTTGAATGTCTTGCTTGTTGCGGAAATTCTGTTTCTAATAAAAAATGCCATTTCGGGATCCGCACAAATCCGAAGAAAATTGAAACCTATTGAGGATCTTGCAGAGGCGGCACAAAATTTGAACGCGGCAGGAGCCGGGTTGGACCTCTCCGTAATGGAGACACTGGCGGACAAAATCGATGGAATTAACGCGGCAAAGCTTGATACCAGAATCTCAATCGACGCGACGCAAGATGAACTCAAAGACCTTGCCGAGGCCATCAATGGAATGTTGGCGAGGATTAATGATGCGTATCGCTCTCAGGTGCGATTTGTCTCGGATGCATCCCATGAACTGCGGACGCCGATTTCTGTGATACAAGGATATGCCAACCTTCTCGAACGCTGGGGCAAAGACGATGAAAAAACCTTGATTGAATCTATCTCGGCAATCAAAGACGAAGCATCCAATATGAAGAGTTTAGTAGAACAGCTTTTGTTTCTCGCAAGAGGTGATAACAACACAATGACGCTTCAACTTGAAGAATTCGACTTGGGAGAACTTGCCGCTGCGGTGATAAAAGAAAGCCAAATGATTGATGCGGGGAATGAATACGAGTCACAGATTGAGCAAGTATTCTTGCATGCGGACAAAGGTTTGATTAAGCAAGTCTTACGGATTCTGACGGATAATGCAATAAAGTATTCAAACGCGGGCGGAAAAATCCGTATTGCAGTGAGAGAGAATGCAGGGCAAGCAATGCTTTCTGTGCAGGACGAAGGAATCGGAATTCCTCCCGAATCGGTGCCTTTAATCTTTGATCGATTCTATCGTGCGGATCAATCAAGAGCCAGAGCAACCGGCGGGACGGGGCTTGGCCTTTCGATTGCGAAGTGGATTGTTGAAAGACACGGTGGACACATGGAAGTTGTGAGCCGAGAAGGCCTTGGAACCCGTGTAACCGTAACGTTTCCGGCTTTTGAGAAAGCGGAAAACCATTGAAAAATGCCGCAGTTAGCGGCATTTTTTTTGCAGTTCATCAGTCGCATTTTGGTGATTTTCTTCTCAAAAAACGGCCTTATTGATGTGTTGAGGACAAATATTAGCGGCTAAAGAGCTCTGTGGACAAATATCGCTCGCCTGAATCCGGTAATAAGATTACAATGTTTTTCCCGGCGTTTTCGGGGCGTTTTGCAAGCTCAGTTGCGGCAAAAACTGCGGCGCCCGATGAGATGCCGACAAAGAGGCCTTCGGTTTTTACCAAAAGTCTGGCGGTATCAAAGGCATCATCCGCTTTGATTTTTATTGTTTCATCGATGATTTTCACGTTAAGAACGGATGGGACAAAACCGGCTCCGATTCCTTGTAGTTTATGAGGACCTGCGGCACCGCCTGAGAGTACGGGTGAATCAGCAGGTTCCACAGCGACAATCCTAACATGGCTGCTTTTGTTTTTGAGACCTTCGCCGACACCGGTCAGAGTTCCACCGGTTCCTACGCCCGCGACAAAGATATCAACCTGACCATCCGTGTCGTGCCAAATTTCTTCGGCAGTTGTTTCGCGGTGGATTTTTGGGTTTGCGGGATTCGTAAATTGGCCGGGGATAAAAGCTCCCGGAATTTCTTTTGCGAGAGTTTCTGCTTCGGCAATTGCGCCTTTCATGCCTTCTGCTGCCGGAGTGAGTACTAATTCCGCGCCTAAGGCCATCAATAAGTTTCTACGTTCCATACTCATATTGTCCGGCATGGTAAGAATAATGCGATATCCGCGTGATGAGGCCACAAAAGCAAGTCCTATTCCTGTGTTTCCGCTCGTGGGTTCGATGATTGTGCTTCCCGGTTTCAAAACACCGCGTGCTTCGGCATCGTCGATCATGGCAAGGGCGGCTCTATCTTTTACGCTGCCAAGCGGATTAAAATACTCCAGTTTGGCAATCAAATTTGCGGCGCTCGCACCGGCGGCTTCGCTGTATGCAGTGAGACGCAACAAAGGGGTATGTCCAATTAATTCTGTCATTTTGCCATAGATATTCATATTTTTCGTGCCTCCTTTTTTTGAAATAACTTGTCAGGTAATTGGGAAATGATAAGTGCCGAAAACATCAGGGCGCAGCCTGCCAGCTCCCGGTTGCTCATTGTTTCATGGAGCAAGAAGAAGCCAAAGACGGCACCGAACACTGCTTCCATACTGAGTAAGAGGGAAGCAACCGTGGGTGTCGTGTGCCTTTGACCAAAGATTTGAAGAGTAAAACCGACCCCTGCGGAGAAGACTCCGGCATAAACAATCGGAACAAGGCAGGGTACGATGGTTTCCCAAGTCGGAGATTCAAAAATAAACATGCCGATTGTGCTATACAAAGCGCAAATGCCGAATTGAGCCATGGCAAGTTTTGCGGGATTCACGTGAGGAAGAAAGCGGTCAATAATTAAAACATGAGCAGCCCAAAAGAAAGCACCAATCAGGACGATAAAATCTCCCTTTGCGATCGTAAAGGATTCTGTAATGCATAAAAAATAAAGACCAATTGTTCCGAAACCCACGCCGACCAAACTTGCGATGCCGGGGCGATGTTTCAACACTAAACTGAAAAGAGGAACAAGCAAGATATATAATGCTGTAATAAATGCAGCTTTGCCGGCCGTGGTAAAGACCATGCCGTATTGCTGGAATATTGAACCGCAAAAGAGGATGGTACCACAAAGAGTCGCTGCCAGAAAAAAGATTTTTTTTGATTTTAATATATCCTCTGCCGTTTTTTGCACGGCGTCTTCTCCCGCTTTCGACTGAGCCTTTTGTTCCATTCTATTGGTGAGAAGTACGACCGGATATAACGCAATAAATGCTAACCAAAAGCGGCAAGCCCCAAAAGTCAAGGGCCCGATATATTCCATGCCGGCACGCTGCGCAACAAAGCCCGCGCCCCATATTACAGCAGCCATTAAAAGCAAAAAGCTGCCAAAGATTCTGTTCCTCTGCATAAGTACCCCCTCCGGTATCGGTTTTGCTGCGGATTTCCACTCTTGATTTAGGCAAAAATGTTCGCTTGAATCCTGAACCGATAATAGCTGATTTGTTTGTTTGTCAATGGTTTGAAGCTCTACCTACTATTAAATATGATTGCTCGATGCTTGTCAAGGTGGTATAATTATCGCTGGAAATCAAGCACGACGAACGGAAAATCTTGCCTGAAAAGTTGGAACATCGATGAACAGCAAAAAATATAAAGATCAGCGCTACCAAACCAGAATGGTCAAAGACATACGGGAGTTGTTGCAATCAAGTGTTGCGCTCTATCCCGAACGCAATGCGTTTTTGATCAAAGAAGCCGGAAACGATAATTATGTGCCTGTCACCTTTCAAAAGTTGAAAGAAGACATGGATGCACTTGGCACCGCCTTGCTTGACCTTGGACTTCTTGGGAAAAAGATTGTGGTCATCGGTGAGAATCGTTATGAATGGGCATTGAGCTATTTCGCAGTCACTTGCGGAGTCGGAGTCATTGTCCCAATGGAACGTGAACTTCAATATAAAGAAATCAAGCACTTGTGCGAATGGGTCGGAGTCAGCGCAATCATCTACACGGAAAAAGTTGAAAAAGTGGTAGTGCAGGCAGCCCAAGGACAGCCGAAACTGGAGTACTTGATTGGCATTGATACAGAATCTCAAGCTGCAGAAGTTGCGGAGCAGCCCTTGTCCTTTTGGCAATTGATTGAGCGTGGAAAAGACCTGATTAAAAACGGAAACAGAGACTATATCGACGCGAAGATTGACGACGAAGCGATGAGCATGTTGTTGTTTACTTCGGGTACGACAGGTGTCGCCAAAGGAGTTATGTTGTCGCATAAGAACATCATTTCAAATGTTCTCAATATGTCGCAATATGTAAATGTTCAAAATTGGGTAGGCCTCTCGGTGCTGCCCATGCATCATACCTACGAGATGACCTGTCACGTTTTGACTGCACTTTACCAAGGTTGTACCATCGCGATTTGTGAAGGACTGAAGCATATCCAAAAGAATATGCAGGAAGCACAGGTTCGGGTCATGCTTGGCGTTCCGCTACTATTTGAAATGATGCACAAAAAAATCTGGAAAGAGGCGGAGAAAACCGGAAAAGCAAAGAAGCTGCGTTTGGCTATTACTCTTTCCCAAAAACTTCATTTATATAATACGGGTATTGCGAAAAAGTTATTTCGTGAAATCCATGAAAATTTTGGCGGGCAATTAAGCCTTTTGATTGCGGGCGCGGCAGGAATTGATCCTACTGTAACAGAAGACTTTACTGCGATGGGAATCCCTATGATTCAAGGCTACGGAATGACAGAGAATTCCCCCATCATTGCGGTCAACCTTGATCGCTACAGCAAAGCCGCCGCGGTGGGTCTGCCGATGCCCAATACTCTCATTGATATCATCGATGCTGACGAAAATGGGATTGGCGAGATTATCTGCAAAAGCGATTCCATCATGCTTGGATATTACGAAAACCCCGAAGAGACAGCGCGTGTGGTTATCGATGGTTGGCTCCATACGGGAGACTACGGGTACTTTGATGAAGACGGCTTCCTTTATTTGACGGGCAGAAAAAAGAATGTTATTGTAACAAAAAACGGTAAAAATATTTTTCCCGAAGAAGTCGAATTGTATTTGCTTCGAAATGACTGGATTAAGGAATGTGTCGTTTTTGGGATGTCTGAGGATGATGATGATCTCTTGGTTTGCGCCGAAATCTTTCCTGACTATGACGCGATTATGGAAGCGACGGGAATCATCGGTGCTGACCGGATTCGTGAGATGATAAAAAAAGCCGTCGATGAGGCAAATGCGAACATGCCCGGATACAAACGGGTCAGACGTTTCACCATTCGTGAAACAGAGTTTGACAAAACCGCTTCACGAAAAATAAAGAGATACTCTATCGGAAACAAAGAGTCAGAAACGCTTTAAGAACCATTGCGCCAAAGTGAATCGACTCTATGAGAAAAAGGAGAGCAGGCATGGATCATAAGGAATATGAAAAAATAAAAGCGAAAGAGTGGGACTACGCTGTTGCAAGGATCGAAGGGATCAAAGCCAGCAAAGACCCGTTTATTCTTTATCGTGATGGCCGCCCTATCATTGATGTTAAACATATGATGAGCACAAGTGCTGAAATTTACGGAAATCGGCCGGCTTTTCATGTGAAGGATGCCGCAGCAGGTCAATATGTCCCGATTTCTTATAAAGAAGCAAAAGCGGATATGGATGCCCTTGGCACCGCGTTGATTGATATGGGGCTCAAAGGCGAGAGGATCGGAATCATCGGAGATAATTGCTACGAATGGGCAATTGCTTATCTTGCTTCGCTTTGCGGAACAGGAATCGTTGTGCCTCTTGACAAGGAACTTCCCGCCGTTGAATTGGAAAACCTCGTCAAAGAAGCAGACGTCAGAGCCATATTTTACACATCCAAGTTTGAACAGACATTTTTAAATATGAAGCAAAGCACGAAGCTTTCCTTTTTTATCAATATGAACAAGGAAGAAGACCAAGACGGCATCTTATCGTTCAAGAAAACCGTCGAAAAAGGAAAAACCTTGCTTGCGGGCGGAAATCATGGGTTCGTTGATGCAATCATAGAACGTGATACAATGAGCGTCATCCTGTTCACCTCGGGAACGACAGGAATCTCAAAGGGAGTCATGCTTTCGCACGGAAATCTCGTCGAAGATATCATGGCTTCACCGACCTTGCTTCGCGTTAATCCCGAAGATATTTTCTTTTCGGTTCTGCCAATCCATCACACCTATGAATGTACTTGCGGTTTTCTCGTGCCTCTTTACTGCGGCGCTTCCATCGCTTATTGTGAAGGCCTGAAGCATATCTTGAAAAATCTTCAGGAAGTAAAACCGACGATGTTCCTTTGCGTGCCCCTTATTATGGAAAATATATACAAAAAAATCTGGAGCACGGCGAGAAAGAGCGGTATGGAAAAGAAACTGCGAATTTTGCTGAAAATAAACCGCTTCACGAGAAAAGTGGGAATTGATCTTGTCCCCCAAAAAATAAAAGATGTTTTTGGAGGCAGGATGCGAATCATGATTGTCGGAGGAGCTGCAATCGACCCCGAAATCCTTCGCGGGATTCAAGACATTGGAATTTCTGCATTGCAGGGGTATGGATTGACCGAGTGTGCTCCCATTTGCGCATTGAATCCGGACAAAGCGGCAAAAGATTCTTCGGCGGGTTACATCCCTCCGGGATTTGATATCAAAATTGTCGATGCCGATCCGGAAACGGGCATCGGTGAGATTTGCGCAAAAGGCGGCAACGTCATGCTCGGATATTATAATAATGAAGAAAACACAAATGAAGTCTTGAAGGATGGATGGTTCCACACCGGAGATCTTGGTTATCTCGACAAAGATCGTTTTGTATATATTACCGGAAGAAAAAAGAATGTAATCATTACTAAAAACGGCAAGAATGTATTCCCCGAGGAAATCGAATACTATCTCGGAAAAATCCCCTATGTGGCAGAGTGCCTGGTATGGGGCAAGGACAGCCAAGAAACAGGGGAGACGCTGATCTTCGCGAGCATCAAAGTCGATGAGGAAGAAGTCAAAGAATCGTTGGGAGGAGAATACACTGACCAACAAGTTTTTGACCTCCTATGGACGGAAATTGACAAATTGAATGATGAACTGCCCTTGTTCAAACGGATTAAGAAGATCGCCATCCGGAAAACAGAGTTTGAGAAAACAACCGGAAAGAAAATCAAACGCTTTGTGGAGGAAAACAAAACGATAACAGAATAATGAGGCACTTTACTTTTGGGTGGTAATTGTTATAATGTAACAGATTGCGGCCTGTTCCGGCGCAAGTTTTGCATTGCCGGAAAAGAAACAGAAAAAATATAAATTGTGAATGCGATAAAAAGGAATGAAAAATGGAGCAAAAAAGAATAGATAATGCGCTTGCGCTTCATAAAAAAGGATATAATTGTGCTCAGTGCGTAGTATGTTCCTATTGTGATCTTGTCGGTCTTGATGAAAAGACAGCGTTTCGAGTGTCCGAAGGATTCGGTGCAGGAATGGGAGACTTCAAGGGCACATGTGGAGCATTGACAGGATTATATATGCTTGCCGGTTTAAAAACAGACGGATCCGGAATCGACGGCCCAAAAACAAAGCAGGAGACCTATAAAAAAGTAAAAGAATTGTCAAAAAAATTCAAAGAAATGACAGGCTCTACTCTTTGTGATGAATTAAAAGGGCTTTCCGGGGGGCCGGTCTTGAGGAGCTGCAACGGATGTATCGAAGATGCAGCAACGCTTGCGGCAGACTTGTTTAAGGTAGAATAAATAGAAAGCGCGGACAGGCGGCCATTTATGCTTGGAACACAAAAGCAAAGCGATACAATCAATGATTGTGAAAAAAATACAAAAAAAGGATTTAGACATAAGATAAACGATAAAAAGCGAAGCTTTGTTTTGTGTTTTTTTGTAGTGCTTCTGGCCTTCTCAACAACCGCTTGCAGTACATTCGAGCGTTTCTCGGATACGCTAAAGGATCAAGCGGACGAAGATACGATAAAAATCGGCATTTTGGAACCGATGAGCGGCGAGGATGCAGAAGCAGCAAAAGCAGAGATTATAGGTATCGAACTTGCACATGAAGCCTACCCCGAAGTTTCAGGGAAAAAAGTCGAACTCATCTACGCAGACCACCGCTCTGAAATTTCTTATGTTGAAACTGCGGCAAAAGAATTGATTGATCAAGGTGTTGTGCTTGCGATCGGAAGCTATGGTAATTCGTATAGCCTTGCTGCGGGCAGTGTTTTTAAAGAAGCAGAGATTCCCATCATCGGAGCAACTTGTAACAACCCTCTCGTTACTGTTGGAAATCCCTATTATTTCAGAGTGTCTATTGTGGATTCTTTTCAGGGAACGATGGCGGCGAAGTATGTATATAATGACCTTGACAAGGAAACCGCAATCGTGATGAAGGCGAGTGGCGATGATTACGGAACCGCGCTTTCACAACACTTTTCGGATAAAATGACAGCAATGACAGGCGAAAAAGATGCCGTCTCGATGACGCTAGAATACAAAAAAGGGGCAATCAACTTCGGCGACCAAATCAAACAACTCAAATCGGCGGGGAATTACCCAGTTTACCTGCCCTGCAGCCCTGAAGATGCGGCAATGATTCTAAAACAAGCAAGAAGAGCGGGACTTGAAAATGTGTTTATTGGTACCGAACGTTGGTATCAGGATAGCTTGCTCGAAGAAAGCGGAACTTATGCAGAAGGCATCGTTTTTACGACTTTCTCTGATATTGAGGCAAGTCTTTCCGAAAATTCCGCGAAGTTTTTTGAAGCCTATGAAGAAAAATACGGAGAAGAAGAACCAAAAAGCGCGGTCGTTTTAGGCTATGATGCTTATTTGCTGGCAATTGATGCCTTGGCTCGATTGGAATATTCGCAGACCTTTGCAAAGGAAACAGAAAACACAACGGAAGCAGCAGTGAAAATCCCTAAGCTCGATTCACTAAGGGATGCGCTTGCGGCAACGAAGGAATTTAAGGGAGCTACAGGGAGCCTGTCTTTTGGCGAAAGTGGCGATCCGATAAAACCGGTGGTGTTCATGACCGTGCAAAACGGCGAATTTCAATATAAATACACGGCGACCCCCGAATGGGGAAGCTGATTCAAAAAGGAGAATCCAAATGGAAGAAAACATTAAGCTCGCGCTCGAAAACATCAGACCTTTTCTGCAGAGAGATGGCGGTGACGTTGAATTTGTAGCCTATACAGACGACAAAATTGTACAGGTCAAGCTGCAAGGTGCTTGTCATGGTTGCCCCCACGCACAGATGACTATTAAAAACGGAATCGAGCGTCTACTTAAAGAGCAGTATCCGGAAATCGAAGCGGTAGAATCCGTATAATCCTCCCAGAACCGTATAAAGATAAGAGATACTATGTCATCAAAGACAGAGAATGAAATGAATAATACGGAACAAGTAACCGCGGGAAAGAAGGTAAGCCGAAAGCACCTTCTTTCCTTAGCGGTGATTGCTGTTTTACTCGGAGTTTTTCTTTTTTGGGGGTTGCATGACGGCGCGTCAAAAGGCGAAGACAACCCAAAGAATACAACAGAGGCGGCAATCGAAAAAGTCACTCCACCCACATCCTTATCAATCGTTTGCGTTGGCGATGTTATGGTTCATCGGCCGCAGATTGCGAGCCAGTATGACAGCCAAAGTGGGACGTATGATTACAACAATAATTTTCGATATATTAAGCGATATATTGAGGAGGCCGACCTTGCGCTTTGCAATGTAGAAACGACGTTTGCGGGTGGGACGCCGAGCGGATATCCTTCCTTCAATGCCCCCGATGCCTTAGCCCCGGCGCTTGCAGCCACAGGTTTCGATATTGCAATTACAGCAAACAATCATATGTTTGACAAGGG
>JAQUUY010000174.1 GCA_028693645.1 Eubacteriales bacterium
GAATCGCAAAGAACATCGTTGCTTATCGTGAACAAAACGGCGCTTTCAAAAACCGAAAAGAACTCAAAAAGGTCGCAAAGTTAGGCGAAAAAACCTTCAAGCAATGTGCCGGTTTTTTACGAATCAGCCAAGGACAGAACCCGCTTGATGCCACAGCCGTTCATCCGGAATCCTATGTGGCAGCGGAAGCGATGCTTTCAAAACTTGGAATCGATAAAAATGCGATTCGAAACGGCGGAGCGCATGACATCAATGAAAAAATAAACGAGGCATACGGAAGTATCAAAAAAATGGCGGAGGATCTTTCCGTTGGATCGATGACGCTCGCCGATATTGTGGACGAAATCAAAAAGCCGGCTCGCGATCCCAGAGAGGGAATGCCGCCTGTCGTTTTCAGGAGCGATGTCCTTTCCTTTGAAGATTTGAGACCCGATATGGAACTTAGCGGAACCGTCCGCAACGTGGTAGACTTCGGAGCCTTTGTCGATATCGGAGTCAAACAGGACGGCTTGGTGCACGTTTCGCAACTCAGTCATAAGTTCGTCAAGCATCCTATGGACGTTGTGAGCATAGGTGATACGGTAAAAGTGAAAGTGTTGAGCATCGACTATGAAAGACAAAAGATTTCACTAACGATGAAACTTTAACAAGAAATGATAGGGACAATCATGAAAAATACAAAGACGATATTATTTGATTTTGATGGGACGATCATGAATACAAATGAGATGATCATCGAATCTTGGCAGCATACGTTCCGTACCGTCGAAGGCAAGGAACGTGAGCGTAGTGCAATCATAAAAACTTTTGGCGAACCACTGTTCATTACCATGAACAAAGTTTTACCACAGATTCCTGTCGAACACGGTGTTGAAATCTATCGAGAGTATTTAAAGAAACACTTTTCCGAAAAGATTACACCCTTTCCCGGAATGCCCGAGTTAATCCAAAAGTTGAAAGTTTTGGGCTACCAAAATGGCTTGGTTACATCGCGTACGAGAGAATCGACTTTTGTTGGGCTTGACCGTTTTGGGCTTTTGCCTTACTTTGACTGTGTTGTTTCCTGCGATGATACAGACCGCCACAAGCCCGATCCCGAACCGCTGCGGATTGCCCTCAATATGCTTGAGGCGAAGGCAGAGCGGGCTGTGATGCTCGGAGATAGCATGTTCGACATTCTTTGCGCGAAAAACGCCGGAGTGAAATCAGTTCTTGTCGGCTGGCAGTTAGCCGTCAGTGAAGAAGAACGCAACGGCCCGACAGGACCGGATTATACGATAAAGGCGCCGGAGGATCTTTTGAACCTTCTCGCGGAATAAAAAAGCACCCGCCAAAGGGTGCGAAGAGTAAAAAGCACTGCTGATCGATGGGTCAGCAGTTTTTTTGCGGCCTTTCGACTGTTGTAAAAACAACGCCGAGAAGAACCAAGGCACAACCAACGAACTTGAGCCAAGAGGAACTTTCACCGGCGACAAGAGCAAAACCCAGACCAATTACAGGCATCAGATTGAAAAAAACACCGGAGACGACGGCAGGAACCTTTTTCACGGCGGCATTCCAGCAGACCGTTGCGAAAACTCCAGACATGACCGAAAGATAGACAATGCATATAAGCGTGACATGGTCGGGGGAAGGAAGGCCTGTAAGTGCCAATTCGCCAAGGGACAAAGGAATAAAAGTGATTGCGGCAGTTCCAAAGCCAAGCTCGGTCAGAACAATCGCATCAAGATCAAACGCCTTCTTTTTTACAGTGACGGAATACCACGCCCAGATAAATACGGACAGAATGACCAAAGAGACACCCAAAAGCGTTGAATCGGAATGGGAACTAAGATCTCCCATCGTTGCAACCACGACACCCGCGACAGCAAACAAAACACCAATCCCCTTTGCCAAGGTCACTTTTTCGGACAGCATGCTGTAACCGAAAAAAATCATAAACACCGGGAAAAGACCATGTGCGATAGCAGAAATGCCCGCAGAACAGCTGTTGAGTCCAAGGGTGACAAGTGCCATGTTTCCGCCGTAGCCAACGATTCCAAAAAAGAAAGATCTCTTATGGAAAAGATCTCTGAAACGAAAGCCTCTTTTGATGGCAAAAGGGAGCAGTAAAACAAAACAAAAAACAATACGCAATGTCGAAAGTGTCAGCGGTTCAAGACCGGTCAGAGCTTTTTTTGAGACGACAAAAGCGGAAGACCAGAAAAAAACGGCGGCAGTGAGGGCAAGATACTGTTTAAAATTTTGGTTTTTACCCATGAAGAATCTCCCTTTGCTGTTTCTTAATAACGATATTGTATCATTTATTTATGAAAAACAATATGTCTTTAAATTGCGGAGATAAAAATAATTTCGATGGAAAATAATTCCGAAAGTATTGTATAATAAACAAAAGAGAAACTCTCTTTTCATCGATGGGAAACAAAGGAGAAGAGCCATGCTGAAAGTCTATTACGGCCGAGAAAGTCAAGACAAGGAAGGCTTTTTATTTGAGCGCATTGCCGAAGTGCTCGGAAGGATCGACAAGGATCAAGATCGCGTTGTTCTGATTGTCCCGGACCAGTACACTCTGCAGGCGGAGAGAAATGCCATCGCCTATTTAAAGGTCAATGGGCTGATTGATCTGGAAATCCTTTCCCAAGGGCGCCTTGCCGACCGCATTTTGAGTGAAACAGGTGGCAGCGCTCGCGTTCCGATTGACAAACAGGGACGACAAATGCTCCTTTCTAAGATCCTCTCAGAGGAAAGCCAACATTTAAACGTTTTTCAGGGAATGGAGCGCTTTTCTTCTTTCGTTGGAATGACAAATGATCTTATTTCCGAAATGAAACAATACAATGCCGATCTCCCTCGATTGGCGGAAGTCATATATGCACTTGATGAAAAATCTCTCTTGTCAAGAAAACTCAAAGACATTTACCGTCTTTACGAGCG
>JAQUUY010000175.1 GCA_028693645.1 Eubacteriales bacterium
TTTTACAAATCTGTCTAACACATTCATGAGAGTAACACCTTTTCCTTATTTATTGAGTCATTGCAATTATTAATACATTACGATAGCTAAAAGCTTTGCCGGTTTGTCATCAAGAGCACGCATTCCATGAGGATGGATCGAATCAAAATAGAGAGAATCGCCTTCCTCCAAGGTGATTTCGTGGCCATCAATCACAAGCAGGAGTTTCCCTTCTACCATGAAGTTGAATTCATGACCCGGGTGGGAACTGAACACAATCTCTTCCTGCTCGTCTTTGGGATCAATCGTAACGAGGAAAGGTTCTGCTTTTTTATTGATAAAATTATATGCGAGACTATGATATTGATATTGCTTTTTCCGCTCGACCAATCGGCCTTTTCCTTTGCGCACCACGGAATAATTATGAAGTTTCGGTTCATCGCCGGTAAGGATTGCCGTCAATTCAACTTTGTATTTTTTTGCGATTTCATAAAGGAAGCCGACAGGAATATCGACGGTACCACTTTCGTATTTTTGGTATGTTTCATTTGCAACTCCGAGCTCTTTTGCGAGGCTTTCAATCGACAGACCGGATATTTCTCTCAGGTCTCTGATTCTCTCGGCAATCAGCTTAATCTGATCCGACATTCTCATCCTTCCTTTCCTTTGTGTTTCCACATGATTCGCAGGCAGTAGTTTTTGATACTAATGCCTAATATGATAGCACAGCAACGCATTAAAGAAAATAATTTTTTTGTTCAGCCGAGGATGGTCCCGCCTCCGACAACATTATCTCCGTCATAGAAAACGGCAGCCTGTCCTGCGGTAATCGCTCTTTGAGGTTTTTCTAATTTGACAAAAACATGTCCATCTTCCGCCGGATAAATCATAGCTTCTGTTTCCGGCTGTTTGTATCGTGTTTTTACCTTTATACTCTTCGGTTCTTTCAGTGTTTTAATGGAAATGAAATTCAGATCTCCGACATAAAAGCTGTCATGAAACAGTTCCTCGTTTTCTCCCAGCACGACAGTGTTATTCTTGCTGTCCAGTTTCACAACATATTTTCTGTTATCAAAGCTCAGTTTCAGCCCTCGCCGCTGACCGATTGTGTAATGAATCAAGCCTTTATGACGACCGAGAACGTTTCCCTCTCCATCAACAAAATTACCTTCGGGGGAGCTTATCTTGAGGACGTTTTCAATAAAGCCGGCATAATCACCGTCTTTTACAAAACAAATGTCCTGGCTGTCCGGTTTTCTCGCGTTGATGAGTCCGCGTGCGTCAGCAAGTTCACGGATTTCGCTCTTCAAAAGCCCGCCGAGCGGAAAAAGGGTCTGCGAAAGTTCATTTTGCGTCAAAGGATATAGCACATAAGTTTGATCCTTTGTTATGTCTTTTGCTTTTTTGAGTAGATAACGTCCGCTCTCGGAATCGAACTCGACACGGGCATAATGGCCTGTCGCGATTTTGTCATAACCGAGCAGAAGCGCACGTTCAATCATTTTGCTGAATTTTATATAACGGTTGCAGTCAATGCAAGGATTCGGTGTTTCTCCGCGCGCATAGGCCTCGCCAAAACGGCGTATGACATCCCTTTGAAACTCAAGGCCGAAATTGAATACATAATGCCTGAAACCAAGTTTATCTGCAACAGTTTTGGCATCTTGGACATCGGTCAAAGAACAGCAAGTCCGCTCTTTGTCACTAATCCCGATGTCTTCATTTTCAAACAGTTTGAGCGTTGCCCCGCAAAGCTCAAATCCCTGCTCCAAAAGAAGCGAAGCAGCAACAGAACTGTCTACCCCTCCGCTCATTGCCACCATCACTTTTTCAGTTCCCGGCATTTTGCTCTTTTTAGTCAGTTCCGTCTTGTTTTTTCCAGTCTGCTCTGTCTCATTTTTTTCAGACTGTTCGATTTTGTTTTTTTCGGTCCGCTCCATTTTATTTTCCCCTGCGCGCTCGTTTATTTTCATGTTTTTTCTTTACATAGTATATCACTTCGTCAGGCGCCCTGCCATTCTTTTCACTTCGGCTCGCAACTTGCCCCGAGTAGGGAAACCGGACAAATTATCTCGTATGCCTACTCTCGCCGTTTTCGAAACGCCAGCTGCTGTTTGCCGTAGAAACCGTCCGAGTTCCTGACAAATGAAAGAACGAGCGGTTTCCAAGGTAAATAGGAAGTGGCGTTTTATCATCGGAGTATTGAAATTGTGAAAGAACTCCGCATTTCAATACCATCCGCCTAATAAAAAAGGAATCGGTCTCTCTCAAGAAACCGATTCCAAATTATTTCATACTTTTACTCTTTAATTACTCTTCGATTTTAGATTCCTACTGCTATCAGTTCACCCATTTGCGAAAGAAACAATCAGCGAACTCATGCCAAAGAAATTAAAAATCTGTCGGTGCGTCCTTATCGAGATTGCCATCCCAGAGATACTCTTTTGTTTCTCTTACGATGACTCCCGAAAGAAGAAGCAGCGCCACGATATTTGGTATTGCCATCAAGCCATTCATCGCATCCGCAAAATCCCAAACCATCGTTAAGGAAGAAACAGATCCAAGATAAATTACTGCTGTAAAGAAAATACGGTAAGGTTTGATTCCCCCTTTTCCAAAGAGATATTCGATGGCACGTTCGCCATAGTAAGACCAACCTAAGATCGTCGAAAAAACGAAGGTAAAGAGTCCGATGGTAAGTACAATCGGACCGATGACAGGGATTTGGCTAAATGCAGCATTTGTAAGCGCCGCGCCGTTTAAGCCGTCGGAAATTTGCGGGAATTTAATGATCGTACTTACGAGGACAAGTCCGGTCATAAGACAAATGACAACGGTATCCCAAAAAGTTCCGGTTGCAGATACCAAAGCCTGTCTGACAGGGTTCTTTGTTTGTGCAGCCGCAGCTACAATCGGAGCAGATCCAAGTCCCGATTCAT
>JAQUUY010000025.1:0-6284 GCA_028693645.1 Eubacteriales bacterium
TGTTGTCTCCTTTTCGAAGGATTGGCGTGCCGGCACATGAACTTGCTATGATGATGACAATTGCTCTTCGCTTCATCCCCACGTTATTGGAGGAAACCGATAAGATTATGAAAGCCCAGATGGCGCGAGGTGCTGATTTTGAAAGCGGAAATCTGCTTCAAAGATCAAAAAGTTTGATTCCGCTCTTGGTGCCGCTCTTTGTGAGCGCGTTTCGCATTGCCCAAGATCTTGCGATGGCAATGGAGGCGAGGTGCTATCGTGGTGGCGACTGCAGGACGAGGATGAATGCGATGATTTTCAAGCGCAAGGATGTAGCCGCGGCAATGATTCTTATTGCTTTTTTTGCTGCTATCATTATACAAGCCAATTTTCTGTAAGCAAAGAAAGGATCTTCGTTTTGAAAAGTACAAAATTTTTAGTTCAAGCAGCTCTGATTGCTGCGCTTTATGCAGGATTAACATTGTTTCCTCTTTTGAGGCCCTTCAACTATGGGGTGCTTCAAATCCGCGTATCAGAGGTGCTTACGATTCTCCCGGCCTTTACACCGGCAGCGATTCCAGGCCTTTTTATCGGATGCTTTGTTGCCAATATGTTGGGTGATAACGGTCCTGCTGACATGCTTATAGGGAGCGCAGCGACGCTTATTGCTGCCTTTGCTTCTTATAAACTGAGAAAAAATATCTATCTTGTTCCGCTACCGCCAGTCATTGTCAACGGACTATTGGTCGGAGCAATGCTTTACTATGTTTATGGAGTGCCCTTTTCCTTGCCTGCGTGCATCTTTTGGGTAGCACTTGGGGAAGCCGTCGCTTGTTATGCATTAGGCCTGCCACTGCTGAAATATTTTAAAAAAAGAGAATCTATTTTTCGCTTGTAAATAATAACAATAAGGGATTGTGATGAAAAAAAGAATGAGCCTTCTGACGATTCTACTCTTTCTTTTGGTGATTTTTCTTTTCTTGTTTTTTTTGCAACAAGGACGGGAGGAATTACAAAAGGTCTCTGCCATTTCGCCCGTTTCGGAAACAGCAGAAGCTCCGTCGTTGACAAAAATCGTCGACGGCTACGTTTTAGATCGCGAACAATTTCAGACAGCTTCCCCGGGTGCAGTCGTGCTTCGTGAAAAAAATCAACAAGCGCCCTCTTTCCCTCTTTCCTTGAAATACACAAAATACCCCATCGGGTACAGCTACCTCCTTTTTGAAAAGGGGGGTATTTCTGTTTTTTCCGAACGATCCGAAGATGCGCTGAGCTATGGAACGCCGGAGAGATATCAAAAATTGGATTATGAGGAGACACTGATTGTAAAAACAGGTGAAAATAGTGTGGAAGAATGGTACCGGGCAGTTTGGGAAAAAGACGGAGAACTTAAAAGGGTATATGTAAAAGCCGCCCTTGTTACGAAAAGGGACTTCCGGTTTTCGGAAATGGAAGAGGTTGTGAACAAAGCACAACGCTATTTTGAAGACGGAGAGCTAACGTATGTCGAAAATTACAGAGAAAAAAACGGCAAAGCGCCTCTCTATAGAGGCGAGAGTCAAGACAAAGAAGGAAACAAGAGGGCTGAGAGTATAGCCGCTTATCCAAACTTATCGAATCTTTCGGAGTTTACTTATCTTCCGGATGGGACTCTTGTTCGCTATCTTTCAGAAAAGGGAGAATATATCCATGTGGAAGTAGTGGAAAGCGAAGAGTCGTTTTACGTTCCCAATCGATACATTCCCATAACAAAAGCGGTGGAAGCACTAAATCGAATCATTGTCATTGATCGGGACAACCAAAATGAAGCGGTTTACGAAAAAATAGATGAAAAGTGGACGCTTGTTTCCTATACCCTCGCGACGACAGGAAAAGTGGGAGCCTATTCCGCTCCGACGCCGATGGGTTTTTATTATATGATGCAAAAAAGAAGCTCCTTTCTCTATTATAAAGACGGAACGAAAATCTTTCAGGGATATGCGCCTTATGCCATCCGCTTCACGGGCGGAGCATATATTCACGGAATCCCTGTTGATTATGCCTATACCGCTAGCGGAGAAACAATCGTACCGGCAAAAAGAGAATACTCTCAAAAGATTGGAACGATACCGCTTTCTCACAAATGTGTAAGAAATTACACTTCTCATGCAAAATTTCTTTACGACTGGGCGCTCCCGGGAGAAACTATCATCATCGTTATCTGACAATTGAAAAAAATTATAAATTTTTATATAGCGGAACCCATTGGAGGGCAAAGGAAGCCCGTATTTCGGAGGCCAAAAGAGACCGATTGTGAACTAATTGACGATAAAAGAACTTGAAAATACAAAGGAACTCGTATACTATATGTAGTGACTTACAGTAGCGAAACAACTACAAAAAGTATTATTTTTTAAGTAGATCAATAGATGAGCCAGGAGGTTTTGGTATGGGTATCAGCAAGATTCAGAAACGCAACGGGGAAATAGTCGACTATAATCTTTCCAAAATCAAAAGCGCCATTTTAGCTGCGGCAAAAGCCGTTGGCGGTCAGGATGAAGTCGAAGCCCAGCGTTTAGCAGGTCTTGTGGAGGCCGTTATTGCCGAAACATATAGAGCCAGCATTCCAAGCGTCGAAGACATCCAAGATGTCGTGGAGAAAATCCTGATTGAAGAAGGCCATGCAAAGACGGCAAAAGCGTTTATCCTGTATCGTAGAGAACGCGAAGAACTAAGGACCTCAAATAATTTATTTATGGATGCGGAGCAGATGATCGAGGAATATGTATCTCTCGACGATTGGCGCGTCAATGAAAATTCCAATATGGGCTATTCTCTTCAGGGACTTAACAACCACATTGTTGAGAGTATTACACAAAAGTATTGGCTGAATAAGATTTATCGCAAAGAATTACGGGATGCACATCTCAGAGGAGAACTCCATATCCACGATTTGGGATTGCTTGCACCGTATTGCTGCGGATGGGATCTTGAAGATTTCTTAATGAAAGGCTTCAAAGGGGCAAAAGGAAAAATCGTATCGAAACCGCCGAGACATTTTGAGTCTGCATTGATGCAACTTGCTAATCTTCTGTTTACCTTGCAGGGCGAGGCGGCAGGAGCACAAGCTGTTTCCAGTATCGACACTTACCTTGCACCTTTCATCCATTACGATGGACTGGAATATAAAGATGTAAAAAAAGCAATTCAGCGTTTTGTATATAACCTCAATGTTCCAACAAGAGTGGGTTTCCAGACTCCCTTTACGAATATCACGCTCGACATCGCACCGCATCCGCTTTTAAAGAATCAAGCGGCTGTGATTGGCGGAAAACTTGCGGATAAAACCTATGGCGACTTCCAAAGGGAGATGGATCTTTTCAACATCGCCTATTGTGAAGTCATGATGGAAGGAGACGGCGCCGGACGTGCGTTCAGTTTCCCGATTCCAACCGTCAATATTACGAAGGACTTTCCTTGGGATTCCGAGGCGGCGAATATGATTATGGAAATGACAAGGAAGTTTGGCACACCCTATTTCGCAAATTTCATGAATTCCGACCTTTCGCCCGAAGACATCCGTTCCATGTGCTGCCGTCTGCGTTTAGACAACAGAGAACTCAGACATCGCGGAGGCGGTTTGTTCGGAGCGAATCCTTTGACCGGTTCAATCAATGTCGTGACTCTGAATATGGCTAGGATTGGCTATTTAGCTAAGGATGTGACTGATTTTAAAAAGCAAGTACGTAAGCTGATGGAATATTCCAGAGAAATCTGTGATTGTAAGCGCCTGATGCTTGAAAAATACATGGAAGCAGGACTCTATCCCTATTCGAAATTTTATCTGGGTGGCGTCAAAAAAGCCACCGGAGAATACTTCAAGAATCATTTTTCGACGATTGGCCTCAATGGAATGAACGAAGCTTGTCTGAATCTATTGGGTGTGGATCTGATGACAAAAGAGGGAAATGAATTTGCGGTGGAAATCATGGAATTCATGAACCGCGTCATCCGTCTTTTCCAAGAAGAGACCGGAAGCCTTTGGAATCTGGAAGCTTCGCCCGCCGAAGGTACCAGTTATCGATTTGCAAGAATTGATAAAAAACTATATCCGAGCATTATCACGGCAGGAAAAGATGAACCTTATTACACGAACTCCACGCAACTTCCTGTTGGTGCAACAGATGATATCTTTGAAGCCATTGAATTTCAGGAAGCCTTGCAGACTGCTTACACCGGCGGCACCGTATTGCATGGATTTATCGGCGAGCAGATTGATGACAACGAAACATGTAAGACATTCATAAAGAAAATTGTCGAAAACACGGCAATTCCTTATATCACGATTACCCCGACGTTTTCGATTTGTGATGATCATGGCTATATCCCGGGAGAGTCCTTTACTTGCCCGACTTGCGGCAAGGATGCCGAGGTGTGGACCAGAGTCGTCGGCTTCCATCGTCCGGTTCAGTCTTGGAACAAAGGAAAATGTGAAGAATATAAAGACCGAAAAGAATTCAGTGTCGAAGTAAGTCTTGATTTGGAAGCGCCAAAAACAGAGGCCGTTATCGCTTAGGATATAGGCGAAAAAAATGAAGATCGCAGGAATTATTAAAGCATCATTGATAGAGTATCCAGGAAAAGCATCCACCGTAATATTTTTCGGTGGATGCAATTTTAGGTGCGGGTATTGTCATAACCCAGAGCTTGTTTTTGCCGAGGCACCATCGATTTCGCCTGAAGATTTTTTTGCTTTTTTACTTAAACGCAAAAAATTTATTGATGCCGTTTGCATTTCCGGCGGAGAGCCGACCTTGCAGCCCTCGCTGCCCGACCTTATCCGAGAAATAAAAAAGCGAGGCCTTTCTGTCAAACTGGAAACGAATGGGACTAACCCTTCGATGCTTGCCTTACTCATTGACGAAGGTCTTGTTGACTATGTGGCGATGGATATTAAAGCCCCTGAAAAAAAATATAATATAATCGCAGGAGGCCAAGTCGATTTCGCTTCCGTTCGGCGAAGTGCGCAACTATTGATTGAAAAGGCAAAGCAAAAAAAAATCGTTTATGAATTCCGCACGACGGTATGCAAGGAACTTTTGACGAAAGAGGACATCAGAATGATGATTGGCGAATATGCTTCGCCCGAAAACTGGTATTTACAGACCTTTAAGAATTCGGGACACATCATCGATCAAGAGGGGCAATACAGTGCCTATACAAAAGAAGAAATGAATCAGATGGGGGAAGAATTTTGCGTCAACGTAAGGTAAAACATGAAGCCGAGAGGCTTGCAGCATTAGATAGATACGCCGTCAGCAACGGAACGGAAATCAAGGGAACGTGGAATAAGTTGTTCCCAAAGGAAGGACCGCTATTTCTCGAATTGGGTTGCGGGAGAGGTCATTTCTTAGCGGCCCATGCTGAGGCAGAGCCGACTGCTAACTTTATCGGTTGTGAGGGGAGAAGCAGCATCGTTTTACGCGCGATGGAACTGATTGATAAAAAGGAAATCAAGAATGCCCTCTTCATTCCCGACTTCATACTTCGGATGGAAGATTATTATGAACCGGGGGAACTCTCCGGAGTATATCTTAATTTTAGTGATCCGTGGCCAAAGGCAAGACATGCCAAAAGAAGGTTGACCCACCGCTCCTATCTTTTAGGGTATCAAAAGGCACTCTGCGAGGGCGGTTTCATTGAATTCAAAACTGACAACCAAGATCTTTTTGATTTTACCCTTGAAGAATGTGCGGCCATCGGCTTTACCATAAGTGAGAGTACGCGGGATCTGCATAAAACAGAGCTTCCCGCTCGATTGATTCAGACGCAGTACGAGCATCGCTTCCGTTTGCTGGGGAAACCAATCTGTTATTGTAGGATCCTTTGCGGCAAATGAGCAGATTGTCCAAAGTGTTTATGATATAATGAACGCAATCATAGCATTAAAGAGGATGAAAAATGAGCTTCACACATTTACATGTGCATACGCAGTATAGTTTGCTTGACGGCGCGGCTGTAATCAAGAATGTGATTGCGCGCGCAAAGGAGCTTTCTATGCCTGCGCTTGCGATTACGGATCATGGGTCAATGTTTGGTGTGATTGATTTTTATAAAGAGGCAAAAAAGCAAGGCATCAAACCAATCATTGGTTGCGAAGTCTATACCGCAGCGCGTAGCCGGACTGATAAGGAGCCCGAAAAGGATAAACGACAGGGACATCTTGTTTTGCTTGCAAAAAACGAAGAGGGTTATCACAATCTCATGAAAATCGTTTCTGCGGGCTATACCGATGGCTTTTACTATAAACCAAGGGTCGACAAGGA
>JAQUUY010000025.1:6384-13387 GCA_028693645.1 Eubacteriales bacterium
CATGGCCTTTTATTTGAACGTTTTCTGAACCCTGAGCGCATCAGCATGCCTGATATCGATATTGATTTTTGCTACGAGCGAAGAGGCGAAGTAATCGATTATGTAATCCAAAAATACGGAGAGGATAAGGTCGCCCAAATTATCACGTTCAATACCATGAAAGCAAGAATGGCTGTCCGTGACGTGGGAAGAGCCATCAACATGACGTATGCCGAAGTTGATGCAATCGCAAAAAAAATACCCTTTGACCTTTCGATGACAATTAGCCGCGCACTTGAAGTAAGCCCTGATCTGAAAAACGACTATGATAACGACAAACGCGTAAAAAATCTGGTTGACACTGCCAAAAAACTCGAAGGAATGCCTCGAAATCCGGGGACACATGCGGCCGGTGTCGTAATCTCAAAAAAAAGCATTAACGAATATGTTCCGCTATATCTTGCGGACAAAGGCATTTGTACGCAATACACGATGGGGACCATAGAGGAACTTGGGCTATTAAAGATGGATTTTCTGGGTCTGCGAACGCTTACCATTATCCGTGATGCTCTCGAAATGATAAAGGAAAACCATGGGGTTGAAATCGATTTTTCGGAAATGAGCTATAATGACCCGGCGGTATATGAACTAATCAGCAGTGGAAACACGATGGGCGTATTCCAACTTGAAAGCTCGGGAATGAGGCAGTTCATGAAAAATCTTCACCCTGATTGTTTTGAAGATATCGTAGCGGGTATTTCCTTGTATCGGCCGGGACCGATGGCATCGATTCCCGTGTATATTGAGAATAAAAAAAATCCATCGAGCATCCATTACCTTGATAAAGCCTTGGAACCCATCCTTTCTGTAACGTATGGTTGTATGGTTTATCAAGAGCAAGTTATGAGGATTGTCCGTGATTTGGCGGGTTACACCTATGGCAGGAGTGATTTGGTTCGCCGAGCCATGAGTAAAAAAAAGCGCGATGTCATGGATGCGGAGAAAAAATATTTTATCCACGGCAAAAAAGACAGCGACGGAAATATTGAAATCAAAGGTTGTGTTGGCAACGGAATCCCTGAAAAGGCAGCCGAAGAAATCTACGGCCAGATGATTAGCTTTGCCGAATACGCGTTTAATAAGTCTCATGCTGCGGCCTACGCAGTGGTTGCCTACCAAACGGCTTATTTGAAAGTGCATTACCCCGTTGAATTCATGGCAGCACTTATGGGTTGCGTGATGGGAGATTCCGCCCAGGTTGCAAAATACATCCGAAACTGCAGTGAAATGAAAATTGAAGTCTTGCCGCCCGATATTCTTGAAAGCGGCAAAAAATTCACAGTTGTAGACGGGAAAATCCGTTTTGGCTTGATGGCAGTGAAAAATGTCGGCGAAGGTGTCGTTGATGCAATCCTGAAACTGCGTCAGGAATTCAGACCCAAAGACATCTTTGAATTGATAAATAGAATCGAAATCAGGGAAATCAATAAGAAAGCGATTGAGAGTTTGATTAAGGCCGGTGCCTTTGACAGTTTGAATGACAATCGGGCACAGCATATGGCTGTTTATGAAGCGCTGATTGAATCGGCGCAAAACGATTCGAGAAAAACGATTGCAGGCCAGCTTTCCTTATTCCGCGAAAATACGGAAGCGATGAATGGCTGTGGAACAGCAACGAACTTTCCAAAAGTCTCGAATTTCACAAAAAATATCCTGATTTCAATGGAAAAAGAAATGCTTGGCGTTTACATCACAGGGCATCCTCTTGAAGATTACAGTGAAAAAATAGTGCGCATCGAAACCTTGACTGCCGAAGAACTCACGCATGTAGATGAAGAGGGAAGCTTGTCAACCGGAATCAGAGACGGAATGCAGGTGACCCTCGCAGGTATGATTAGTGGGAAACGGATTCTCCTGACAAAAAAGAATACGCAGATGGCTTTTCTTCAACTGGAAGACCTGACAGGAACCGTCGAAGTCGTCGTTTTCCCGAATGTTTTCGAAAGATCCAAGGAATTACTTTCCGAGGATGCGGTCATCGTAGTAAAAGGAACGGTCAACTGCAGAGAAGAAGAAGAACCAAAGGTCTTGGCAGAAAAAATAATTTTGATTGATGATTATGATACGGACACGTTGCGTCCTGCCGTAAAATTGCGAATCCCTGAATCTATGGATGAACAGCAGACTCTTTGCGATATGAGAGAGGTGTTGGAAGCGTTCCCCGGAGATACTCCGGTAATTATTTACCTGGCGCAAAGCAAAAAAAGCCTGAAGACGGGCACAAATCTTTGGGTTTCGCTGTGTGATGGTTTTTTTGAAGAAGTGGAAAAATTGGTCGGGAAAGAGAATATAAAGTAAGAAGAGGAGAGAAACAGATGAAGAATATCGGAGTGCTGACAAGTGGGGGAGATTCTCCGGGGATGAACGCAGCCATCCGTGCTGTGGTGAGAAGTGCTCTATATTATGACATGAAAGTTTACGGTATCAAAAAAGGCTTCGAAGGTTTGATTCATGGAGAAATTGTCGAGATGAACATCTCTTCTGTTTCCGATATCATACAGCGTGGGGGCACGATGCTCAGAACGGCAAGAAGTGAAGCGTTCATGACCCCGACAGGATTTGAACGAGCAGTGGATATGTTAAAAAACTTTGAAATCGAAGGACTCGTCATTATCGGGGGCGATGGCTCTCTTGCCGGAGGTCTGAAACTTGCTAAGGAAGGTTTTACAATTATGGGCTTGCCGGGAACTATCGATAATGACCTTGCTTATACCGAGTTCACAATTGGCTTTGACACCGCTGTGAATACGGTGCTTTCTGCCATCGGAAACATCAGAGACACTTCTTCTTCGCATGAACGCAGTACCATCATTGAAGTCATGGGTAGGAATTGCGGCGATATCGCGCTTTATGCGGGGCTGGCGGGCGGAGCGGAGTATATTCTTGTTCCGGAGTTTGATGTTGATATCAATGCGATTTGTCGAAAAATCATCCAGGGAAAAAACAGAGGCAAGTTGCATAGCATCATCATCAAGGCCGAAGGAGTCAAGATGAACTGTGAGGAACTCGCTGCCTTAATCAATCAACGAACAGGCCTTGAAACGAAGATTGTTGTCCTCGGCTATATTCAAAGAGGTGGGAGCCCGACCGCAAGGGATCGCTTGCTGTCAAGCCAAATGGGATTTCGGGCAGTTGAACTGTTCAACGCGAACGCGGGCAGCCGAGCTGTTGGAATCAGAGGGAATCATATCGTCGACTTTGACTTGGAGGAGGCATTGGCACTTCCTAAAATCTGGAATCACTCCTTAATGGAACTTTCAGATATTTTATCATAAATAGTAAATATCCTGAGTGAGAATCGATATCAGGGTTATAATACAAGCAGAAGGAACTCTCGTTTTTTCTGCTTGTTTTTTTATAAGCGTAGTAGGATACAAGAAGGGTGGGGTTGATGGTGAGAATTGCTCCCAGCGAAAGATCGCACTGGATGAGAGGTGGTCGCCTAAATCAGAAACGTCATATTGATATGACGGAAGATGAAAAAGAAAATGTTGCAAGTTGCCCAGGGCAAAAGGCAGGCCATTTATGTAAAAATCCTGTGTTCCGATGTACGGAGTGTGGAAATTACGGCTGTGCCCAAGAGGTCACGGATAAATGCAGCGAGCAAGGTTTCAAAAATGACAAATGCCTTAATTGCGGAGCAACCGGAACCCGGGTCCCAATCATGAAAGATGAATTCGCAGATTTTATTGCCGAATGGAGGAAAAACGACCTCTAATACAGATGATACTAAAAAACAGATCCCCGGAGAAATCACTCTGGGGATCATTTTTTATCTAAGAATAGAAGTTAGCTTCAAGAAGGAATCACAAGAACCTGTGCCTGCTTTTTCACTCGAGCTGTCAACTGTTGAATCAGACTATCCTTTTGTGTTGCATCAGGAGATTCCCCGAGAACGATTTGGGTAATCTTATATTTCTTTACAAGATCAACGAGAGTGTCAAGCACGTTTTCTGATCTGACAACGGTCAGTTGGGCACCATATTCAAACGCTTTTTCATAAAGATACTCCAAAGCCTCACCTTCTTTTGAATTGCCGAGAAAATGTAATTGATAATGCGCAACATGAATAATAAACAGTTCGCTGTTTTCGCCTTCCAACAGATTATGACCATATTGGATCAGTCGATCACAGTTTTTTTGTTGTGTTACGCAAACCATGACTTTTTGCTGCATCGCATTTATCCCCCTTTAATTTCTGAGAACTGCCATCACTTAATATTATACCGTACGCTGGCAGGATTTGCCATGGCTATTTCAAATATGCTTTGGAGTTTCACGTTGACGTTATCAAGTGCTGTCTATATAATGAAATCACAGAATAAAAACCGGAGGTCATTGATATATGAGAATCGCTTCACTTGTGGTAGGGATCCTTTTGGTAGGTACAGGAATCTGGTGCTTCACCAATTCGGGGTTCACTTTTTTGTCGTTTGCTTTTATTTTAGGTTGTATGGTTTTTCTTTCCGGCCTTTGTCATATAGTGGCTTTTTTCTTGGAAAAGAAGCGTTTGTTTAAAGAAGAGTGGAGATTAGCGGAGGGGCTGTGGTCGACCTTATTTGGAGTACTTATACTTTCTGACCTTTTGATAACTGATGAGATTGCCGTTGTTTGCTTTGGAATGTGGATCTTAAATTCGGGAATCAACCGTGCAATCGTTGCCATGGCACAATGGAAAGAAAAAAAGAACGGGTGGCATTTTACCGCTGCATTTGCAGCCGCAAGCATTCTCGCAGGTTTATTCGCATTTCTCAATCCTCTCGTCGGCGGCTTTGGAATGGTAGCAATCATTGGAATCGCATTCTTGTTCCAAGGTGCAAATATGATTGTCATTGCCGTGCAAATGAAAAAAATATTGGGCAATCCCCAAAAGGAGTCTTTGACATGAGTCAGTTGGAAGAACAAAATGAAGCGGCGTTTGAGGGCACTGTTCGTGAAAAAATGATTTCTTGGATCATTCTTGTAGTTGCTTTTGTTGCCTTTTGGTACATGCTGGATATTGTATTGCTAACATTTGTAATCACTTTTGTGTTTTCGCGTTTAACCGAGATGATACAAAAACCTCTGAAAAAAGCCTTGCCTATTCCTGTTCCGAATTCACTCATCCTCTTGATTTTGTACAGTATCTTTGTTGCGGCACTGATTATGGGAAGCTATGCGTTTATGCCCAAAATCGTAGAACAAATGGTCGAAATCGGAAACATTTTCATGCGTTTTGATGTTGCTTCCTTGAAAGGGGTAATCAACGATAAAATATATGCTGCGATTGTTGATCTTGATTTCAATTCTTATCTTGGTCAAGCGGGACAGTTACTTGTACAGGGAATCACGAGCGTCAGTGTTTTTGGAATTAACCTGTTTATCTCATTGATTCTTAGCTTTTTATTGATTCTGGAAAAAAACAAAATCCGGCGTTTTGGACATGCTGTTGCCCAAAGCAGGATTTCATTCATCTATCAGTATTTGGTTTTCTTTGGGAAAAGCTTCGTGACGACTTTTGGCACAGTTATGAAAGTTCAAGTCATGATTGCAACAATCAACACCTGCATCTCAATGATCGTTCTCACGATTTTGGGATTCCCCCAAGTGCTTGGACTGGGACTTATGATTTTCTGCTTGGGCTTGATTCCTGTTGCCGGAGTGATTATCTCTCTGATTCCGCTCTCCATTATTGCGTTTAATCTTGGGGGCTTCATTATGGTCTTTGAAGTTATCTTGATGATCCTTGGTATTCACGGGTTCGAAGCATATATTCTGAATCCGAAGTTGATGTCGACAAAAACAAATCTTCCGATCTGCTTTGTCTTTATTATTCTTTTGGTAGCAGAACATTATATCGGCGTTTGGGGACTTTTAATCGGAACCCCAATCTTCATTTTCTTGATGACGGTATTGGAAGTGAAATACACTCCGGCAGAAAAGCACAAAACCCTTATTGGTCGTTCGAAAGATCTCGACGAAGAGTAATTACTGTAAGCTCCGGCGGAGAACGAAAACGAAAAGGTAGCTTCGTCAATCCAATCCCTGCATTGACATAAAGCGTGGCGTCCTGTGCAGAGGATAACTCATAAAGTCCTTGGATATAGGTCTGTCCATAAGGCGGCAAAATATAATCATCAAAAAAACCTACGTTGATCTGTCGGCCGTGCGTATGGCCTGAGAGCATCAAATCAAAATCCGCAGACAGAATTTCATCTGCGATGTCAGGTTCATGAGCGAGAACGATATCAAAAAGGCCGATTTCGGCCTTTTGTGCTGTTTCGGGGGAACCATACCCAATTAAAACATCATCAATGCCAATGAGTTGGATACCCAGATTTTCAAAGAGATTGACTTGATTCAGAAGGACTGAGAAGCCTCCGGCTTCCATGATGTCAGGGTAGCTTCGTTCTGCGCCGCCGCCGTAATCGTGATTTCCAAAAACCGCATATTTCCCAAGTGGGGCGTTAATTTGCAAAAGCAGGTCGCTGATTTCTTCTACATTCTCTGTCTCGCTGTATTCTTGGTAATGATCCATAAGATCTCCCAAAAAGAAGACAAAATCAGGTTCTTCTTCGTTAATCGCAAGGATAACAGATTCGAAATCTTCGGTGCTGTAGTACTTCCCAAAATGAGTGTCTGCGAAGACAACGATTCGCAATCCATCCGCATCTTCCTTGATTAAGTCGGAATTTATAGTAAGAGGGACTGTGTTAAGCGCAAATGGTTCAATATATTTCGCATAAATATAAAGGGAACTAAAAAAAAGAAAAGGAAGAGCCAAGAACAAAAGGAATATTTTTCTGCGTGAGCGAGAGTTGCGTTTTTTCATGATAA
Organism: Eubacteriales bacterium; assembly: GCA_028693645.1. GTDB lineage: Bacteria > Bacillota > Clostridia > Peptostreptococcales > Anaerovoracaceae > STD2-154. Next base: position 13,240 of record JAQUUY010000025.1, read on the forward strand.
ATCCTTCAGACAATATTAAATAGTGCGTTGCATTATGGTATAATAACACTATAATCATTTGTTTTCAAGGAAAGGATTTTGCGTGGAGACGATAGAACGTGACTTGGTCATTGTAGGCGGCGGAGCTTCCGGCATGGCGGCCGCAATC
>JAQUUY010000176.1 GCA_028693645.1 Eubacteriales bacterium
TCAGTGTATCTGAGTCCATCAACAAAATGTGTTGTTTTGTTAATCTTCGCAAGCATTTCGCTAATTTCGGGTCCACCGCCGTGTACCACAACGATGTTGATTCCAACGAGCGAAAGCAGCACGATATCTCTGATGACTGCATCCTTTAATGAATGTTTAATCATTGCATTGCCGCCATACTTGATAACGATTGTTTTTTTATTAAATTCCTGAATATAGGGGAGTGCCTGTACTAATAGCCCTGCCTTATCCGATAACGCCTGCACCATGATTCCTCCTGTTTAACTTCTGTAATCTCCGTTGATCTTGACATAATCATACGTCAGGTCACAACCCCAAGCCACGGCGGTTTCTGTTCCCTCATTGAGGTCGACGAAAATTTCCACTTCTTCTTCTGAGAGGATTTTTTTCGCTAACTCCTCATCGAAAGCAAGGCCGCGGCCGTTTTCGCAAACCTGTATTTCTCCTGCCGCCGATCGGAAATAGACTTGTGTTTTTTCATAATCAAAATCCGCACCGGAATAGCCCATTGCGCAGAGAATTCTACCCCAGTTGGCATCGCAACCAAACATTGCTGCCTTCGTCAAATTCGAAGAGATCACGGATTTTGCCATAATTTCAGCTTTTTCCTCTGTGCTTGCACCGTTCATCGTACAAGTGATGAGACGGCTTGCCCCTTCTCCATCCCTTGCGAGTTCTTTCGCAAGATGAATGCAAAGGACTTCTAAGGCTTCTTTAAAGGCAAGATAGGCCTCGCTTTTTTCGGAGCTAATTACGGGATTTGCCGCGAGTCCATCCGCAAGGATGCAAGCCATATCATTTGTCGAAGTATCACCATCAACGCTGATGCGGTTGAAGGATTTTTTTACGCAATCGTTTAGCGCTTTTTGCAAGAGCTCCTGCGTGATATCAACATCGGTCGTAATAAAATTCAAAGTCGTTCCCATATTGGGATGTATCATTCCGGAGCCTTTTGAAATTCCGCCGATCTTTACAATCTTGTTTCCGATTTCAACCGAAACGGCGTATTCTTTTTCGTAGGTATCAGAGGTCATGATAGCAAGTGCGGCATCATGACTTCCTTTTGGAGAAAGCGCTTTTGCAAGAGCAGGCATTGCCTCTTCAATCTTTGCAATTTCGAGTTCAACGCCGATTACACCGGTAGATGCGACGATAACGTCCTTCGGACTGATTCCGAGCGCAGCGGCCGCATACGCGGACATTTTTTCGGCGTTTTCTTCTCCGTTTGGTGCGCAGGCATTCGCGTTCCCTGAATTTGCAAGAATCGCCTGTGCTTTTCCGTCCCTGAGATGCTGCATATCAACATAAATCGGGGCAGCTTTCACTTTGTTCTTTGTATATACAGCGGCCGCATTACAGGAAACTCTGCAAAAAATCAGCGCCAAATCCTTTTTATCCGGAGTTTTTTTGATTCTGCAACGAACGCCCGCTGCCAAAAACCCCTTCGGTGCACAAACGCCGTCTGCGATTGCAGTGATTACCGGTTTTTCTGTTTTTCCTGTTGTGTTTGAAAAATTCTTATTTGCGGCGATAATATCTTCAATGCTCATAATTGCATTCCTTTCTTTCGTATCGGTCGTCTCGCGCTTGTCCTCCCACAATCAGATTGCGGGGGCAATCAGCGGCAAGCCGGCAGTCTCTTCAAATCCAAACAAAAGATTCATGTTTTGTATTGCTTGTCCTGCGGCGCCCTTTACCATGTTGTCGATTGCACTGCAAACGATAAATTTGTTCGTATGTGGATCTTCATGGAGAGAAATATGGCAGCAGTTCGTCATCCTCACATTCTTTATGTTGGCATACTCGCCATCTGCGAGAACAACCACGAAGGGTTCATCGGCATAAGCTTCTTCGTAACTTCGTCGCAGAGTAGCAAAATCGGTTTTCCGCTCACAATACATGGTCGAGAGAATCCCTCTGTTGACAGGTAAAAGATGCGGTGTAAAAGTTACTACAATCTTTGTATCTGCAATCTTTGAAAGAGTCTGTTCGATTTCCGGCCTGTGTCTATGGCTTCCCGCTTTGTAGGCGGAGAACGCTTCATTACAATCGGGGAAATGCGTCGCCTGAGAAAGAGTTCTTCCTGCGCCGGAAACACCGGATTTGGAATCAACGATAATGCCCTCTGTGCTGACCAGCCCATTTTTCAACGCCGGATAAAGGCCAAGGGCGACCGAAGTGGGATAGCACCCTGGATTTGCGACGAGATCCGTTTTGACAATTTGCTCCCGGAAAAGTTCACAAAGTCCATAAACAGCGCGACTTTGGAGTTCCTGATCGAGGAATTCGCAATCATACCAATCTTTATATTCTTTTTCGTCTTCGAGACGAAAATCTGCACCAAGGTCAATAAATCGGTTTCCTGCAGCGATTGCTTTCGCAGCAATCTCCTGAGAAAGTCCGTGCGGAAGAGAAGCAAAGACAACATCACAATGCGCAAGCATTTTCTCCGGATCTTCTTCGAGAACAAGGCGCATGCCTGCTCGAAATCCGGGATAGATTGCGGAGATGTCTTTACCGCCAAAGCTGACCGAGCTTAGCGAAGTCAATTCTGCGTAAGGGTGAGCGCTTAAGATACGGACTAATTCCGTTCCGGCATAACCGGTAGCGCCGATGATTCCTACTTTGATTTTTTTTGTCATATTATTTACCTGCCCTAAGAAATATTTTATAATTATACACATTCATGCAACTTTATGCAAGCGTATTTTTATTTTTCTTTTATTTTTCAATACATTTTCATTTTCTTCCCATGCAGAAACGGTATTTTTCTGTATAAACAAAAAACAAGCGCCTTTTTTTGGATATTCGTATATTATACCCATATTCCTCACAAAATAATAGCCTTCTTTCCTTTTATCTCCTCTTGTTATTTC
>JAQUUY010000026.1 GCA_028693645.1 Eubacteriales bacterium
AGTTTCGCGGGAAAAAGTCCGCTCAAAGGCGTTTCTCTTGGCAGTTGTGGATTGTTTGATAAAAACTCTGATAGGGCAAGCGCCAAGGTTTTGTCATTTGCTTTTTGCAAAAGAGAAAGCAAGCCGTCAAGGGTGATTTTTTTTTGCCGGATTCGCGTTCGTGAAGCGTCAAGATCTTGCTTGACTAAGGCAGCGTAGGCATTCGCGGCGCTAAAGAGGGCACGGTCAAAAGAATCCCTTGTGTAGAGGATTCCCGGATCGAGGCCGAAGATACGCCCCGCGGCCTCTGCGGAAAGGAGCTCCCCTCGTTTGCGAGAATGTTTGGCAAAGGTGAAATAAGAGCCGCTAAAAAACCCAAAGGCTTTGAGTGTTTCCAAATACCCAAGTCGAATGAGACGTTCCGCATTTTCACGCTTGAAAATTAGCATATTCCCAAGCTCTGCTTTCGGTCGGATTAAAATCAAATTCTCAGCGAGTTTGAGCGGCGTTTTGCGTACGATGCCGGCGACTTCGAGATCGACTGCAATCACATGGGTTGCACCTTCTTTGAGAGCCATCTCCACGGGGAGGTTATCGGTATACCCTCCATCAACATATTTCCTATTGCCAATAGACTGTGGCTTGATAACCGGGAAAATAGAAGAACTGGCGAGGATGAATTCAATCAGTTTTCCTTGCGGAATATCAGAAATAAAGAGATGGTGAGGAATCATTGAGGGAAGTTCGAGCGTCACGAGCCCATATCGGATACGACTATTTCGAATTGCCGTTTCATTGATGTATTCTTCCAAAAGAGAACGAAGCGGCGGGTCTGAGTTTTTGATTGGATTCAGTTCAAAAACCATATCCGTTTCAAGCTGGCGCCAAAGCTGGGCGGCCGGTTCAAACGCATTTTGAGCAAGCATGGCTCCATTGATTGCACCGACAGAAGAACCAACGACAATGTCAATCGTCAGATCCATTTCACGAAGAGCCTGCCATACTCCGATTTCGTAAGCGCCGCGCGAGCCGCCTCCGCCCAAGACCAAAGCGGTTTTTCTTGCTTCTCCCATGTACTTTGACTTCCTTTCTTTGATGCGCGTGGATGCGCGGGCAAAGATGTTATTTCGTCTGTATAGTTTACACCTTTCGAGCAGAAGAATAAATAAAAAACTGTAACGTGATTACGTGATGTGCGAAATGCAAAAGCGGAAATGCAGATAGTAAAGTTTAATTGAAAATAGAACAAAGAAGTGCTTGAACAAATGTTCGAGTCGGAATATAATGAAAGAACGAACAAATGTTCTGAAAACACGGAGGGAAGACGATGGAACTGCTGGAAAAGTTGCAAATACTGGCTGATGGTGCGAAATACGACGCCTCCTGCGCAACGAGCGGCGTCGCGCGCAAGAACGTCGGCAGAGTCGGAAACGCGTCTTGCGCGGGCATCTGCCACTCTTGGTCGGCGGATGGCAGATGCATTTCGCTGCTAAAAGTCCTGCTTTCCAATCGCTGTGTTTATGACTGCGAATATTGCATCAATCGCAGGACGGCAGCCATCGAAAGAGCCTCGTTCGAGCCGGAGGAGCTTGCGAAACTTGCAATTGAGTTTTACCGTAGGAATTATATCGAAGGCCTGTTTCTGTCCTCCGCGGTTGAAGGATCGCCGGATCAGACCTCGGAACGCATGCTGCGCTGTCTCTCCCTGCTTCGCGAAGAGTACGGTTTTGCGGGCTATATCCACGCCAAGGTGATTCCGGGAACCTCTGCCGAATTGATTCACCGACTCGGCATGGTGGCGGATCGGATTAGCGTAAATATCGAACTTCCTTCAGAAGAGAGCCTCAAACTCCTCGCTCCTCAAAAAAAAGCGAAGGGCATTTTCCAACCAATGAGGCAAATCACTGAGACAATACAGGACCGAAAACAGATCGGGAGCAATTTTGAAAAATTCAGTCAAACGCCTCTCGATTATCTGACACCGAATGTTTCGGAAGAAGCGGGCGCTTATGATCTGCTTTCGCTTGCTGCCGCAAAAGGAAATGGTGTCGCAAAAAAATATAAAGAACGCTTTGCGCCCGCAGGGCAGTCAACGCAGATGATTGTCGGGGCAAGCCCCGAGACGGATCGGCAGATTGTTAAGACGTCGGAAACCTTATATCAGAGTTTTCAAATGAAGCGAGTCTATTATTCCGCATACATTCCGCTGAACGATTCTCCCTTACTTCCGGCATTGCTGACACCCGCGCCGCTTTTGCGCGAGCATCGCTTGTATCAATCGGATTGGTTGCTGCGATTCTACGGGTTTAGTGCAGAGGAAGTGCTTGATGAAAACACTCCTTTTCTTGACCTTGACTATGATCCGAAATTTGCGTGGGCACTTCGGCATCTTGATCTTTTCCCGATGGAAATCAATAAAGTGTCTCTTGAAGAATTGCTTCGAATACCGGGAGTGGGGACCCTTTCGGCAAGGCGTATTGTTCAGCAACGACGGATGGCTGCGGTAAAATTTGACGATCTGAAAGCAATCGGCGTTGTCGTAAAACGTGCAAAATATTTCATCACTTGCAACGGCCGCTACTATGGCAGAGGGAATCTTGAACCGGAATTCATCAAGGCAAAGATTCCCGGGCTTGGAGTCATGATGCCCGAGACAGACATAAAGAAAAGTATATCGCCAATAAGCGATGATGTTCAAATATCAATGTTTTCGGCGCTTGTGCAAAGCGGACCCGGTTTTGGGAAACCTTTGCCGGACGCTTCCGTGGGCTTGCTTCGGGAAGCGCCAAAAAGCAAACTGCTGCTTCCTAAAAGCTCTTAAACATTGCCGATTTAATGGTAATTCAGTGCATAAAAAAAGCCTACTGCTGATGCGAAGGACAACCTTGTTTTCCAAGATTACAGAATAAAGAGAGATGATGTTTTGAGATGAAAGAAAAAATCAATTATTTGTATGATGGGAGTTTCGAAGGTTTTTTGACCTGCGTTTACTATCATTATTATGAGGATCGGGCGGCAGGGATCTATCCTTTCGAGAGCTATCAGGACAGCATTCTTTTTCGTAGCAGACAAATCCAAACGGATGCAGAAAAAGCTGCGAAAGTTTACGAGGCAATTGAAAACAAGATATCGAGTTATGCGCTCGGCCGGGTGTATCATGTGTTTCTTTCTTCTTTACCCGAAAAAGACAACATTGCATTCCGCTATATCATGATGGGTTTTCGTAAAGGCGGGAGTCTCTATTCCCTGCACAGTGATCCTGTTGTTTTTGCCGCGCAGCAGGCGGAGCGAAAAGTGAGCTTTGAGGCGCATCGCTTGATGGGGCTGCTACGTTTTTCGGCACTGCAAGTGGAGAGGGGCGACACGCTCTCGGAAATGCTCTATGCGAAGATTGAACCGGATCACGATATTTTGGAACTTCTCGGCGAACATTTTTCTGACAGATTTAAAAATGAGCCTTTTATCATTCACGATGCGCGCAGAGAAAAAGCCCTTTTTTCGCAAAACGGCACTTGGGTCATCGCGCCGCTTGATACAAAGGCATTGCCGGACTTCTCGGATGAGGAACTGGTCTATCGTGGTCTTTGGAAGAAATATTTTGAGAGCATCGCGATTGAAGAACGAAAAAATGCAAAGTGCCAAAAGCGTATGATGCCAACCCGATATTGGAATAATCTCACCGAGATGCACTGAGGTCAAAATTCATTTTTCTTGCTGTTTCGCCAAAAATAGAATAAAATATCTCTGGGGTGAATATCATGTACGACGAATTAAAACGCATCCTCGACGAAAGCCAAAGGATTGTGTTCTTTGGGGGAGCAGGAGTTTCCACCGAGAGCGGTGTTCCGGACTTCCGTTCCGAAAACGGACTATACCAGGCAAAGTCGATTTATGGGCGATCACCGGAAGAGATGGTCTCTTATTCGTTTTTTTGCGACCACATGAACACTTTTTTCGATTACTATAAAGGCAACATGATTTTTCGTGCGGCAAAGCCAAATAAAGCACATTTGGCGCTTGCGAAGCTCGAAGAACAGGGCAAATTATCTGCAGTAATCACACAAAACATCGATGGACTGCATCAGCTGGCCGGAAGTAAAAACGTCTTTGAACTCCATGGGTCGACCTTGCGCAATAACTGTGTCGACTGCCATACGTTCTATGATGTGGATTACATTCTCGATCCGGCACACTGCGTTTCTAAAGATGGACAGCAGCAGAAAATCCCCTTTTGCGAAAAGTGCGGCGGAGTTGTGAAACCCGATGTCGTGCTTTATGAGGAAGCTTTAGATGATCGTGTCGTAGAAGGTGCAATCGCAGCGATTGCGGCGGCTGATACCTTGATCGTAGGGGGAACCTCACTTGTTGTCTACCCGGCGGCCGGTTTGATCCGCTATTTTCACGGCAAAAATCTGATTTTGATTAACAAATCTGCGACGCAGTACGACAGCAAAGCAAATCTTGTAATCAACGAGGCAATCGGAGAAGTACTCGGAAGCTGCGTCCTTTAATAGCGGGCGTAGTACAAAAATGTCGATCTTAGAGCAGCCAACGAAAAAACTGCTGCGGCAGACAGAAGGCTGTGTTTTATTTTAGGAGGGAAATACCATGGTAAAAGCAATTATTGGCGCAAACTGGGGAGATGAAGGCAAAGGAAAGATCACCGACATGTTTGCGGGCGAAGCTGATATCGTCATTCGTTTTCAAGGGGGAGCGAATGCGGGTCATACAATCATCAATCATTACGGAAAATTCGCTTTGCATCAGTTGCCCTCCGGTGTTTTTTACGAGCAGACGACAAATATTGTCGGAAACGGCGTTGCACTGAATATCCCCGCTTTGCTCAAAGAAATCAACAGCATCGTTTCGGCCGGCGTTCCCATGCCGAAAATTTTGGTCTCAGAAAGAGCCCAAATCGTGATGCCATATCACATTCTTTTTGACCAGTATGAAGAAGAACGCCTGAGCAACCGTAGCTTCGGTTCGACCAAATCGGGAATTGCACCTCATTACTCAGACAAATACGCGAAGATTGGTTTTCAGGTCAGCGAACTCTACGATGATGCGGCCCTGAAAGAACGTCTTGAAAATGTTCTCGAAATCAAGAATATCACACTAAAACATTTATATAAAAAGCCGGAACTCACAGTTGAAGAAATCTTCACGCAGATCGTCGAATGGAGAGAAGGCCTTCGTCCCTACGTTGCCGACACCCTTTCCTTTGTTCAAAAAGCACTGGCAAGCGGCAAACGCATCTTGCTTGAAGGCCAGCTTGGCGCACTCAAGGATCCGGATTTCGGAATCTATCCTTTCACGACCTCGTCTTCGACTCTTGCAGGCTTTGGTTGCATCGGAGCAGGAATCCCCCCGTATGAGATTACAGAGATTGTTGCTGTCACAAAAGCGTATTCCAGTTCTGTTGGAGCCGGAGCCTTTGTCAGTGAAATCTTTGACGAAGAAGCAGACACTCTTCGCAAAAGAGGCGGAGATGCAGGCGAGTATGGCGCCACAACAGGCAGACCGCGCCGCATGGGTTGGTTCGATACCGTTGCCAGCCGTTATGGCTGCAGACTCCAGGGAGCAACAGAGGCTGTCTTGACGGCAATCGACGTCCTTGGTTATCTTGACGAAATTCCTATTTGTGTCGGATATGAAATCGACGGAGAAGTGACCCGTGAATTCCCATCAACGACTTTGCTCAACCGTGCAAAACCCGTTCTCATCAAAATGCCCGGTTGGAAATGCGATCTCCGCGGCATCAAAGAATTTGACAAGCTGCCGGAAGAAGCGAGAAACTACGTTCTCTTTATTGAAAAAGAATTAGGCGTCCCGATTCGCATGGTTTCAAACGGACCGCTCAGAGAAGAGATTATTTTTAGATAATATATAACGAGATTACAAGAAGAGGATGACTGGCTTATTAGCTAGCATCCTCTTTTTCTTCACACGGATTCTTTTCGTTTAAAATCCTCTAAAATGCGAATATATATAAGTGAAGTCAAACTGTTTTGTTGAAGCGACCCAAGAGGAGACGCGGATGTTACGTAATTTTGAAGAAATGATAAAAATCGCGCAAAGTGGACTGAAAACAAAAAAAGTTGCTGTTGCCGCCGCGCACGATCAACATACTCTGGAAGCCGTTTCGCTGGCTTACCGCAAGAGCATTGTGGAGCCAATCCTTGTCGGAGATGTTGAAATGATGAAAGCATTGATCGACAAATACGAAATTGGTTTGCCGAGCGATTGCTTTGTTGCTTCCAAGGACGACAAAGAGTCGGCGGAGAAAGTCGTTTCGCTCATCACACAAGGGGAAGCGGATTTTCTCATGAAAGGAAAGCTTTCGACTCCCGACCTTTTGCGCGCCGTCGTTGATAAAACCTTTGGTCTTCAAAATGGAGGAACAATGTCGCATTTTGCGATTCTTGAAGTGCCGAGCTACCATAAACTTCTTGTCGTTACTGATGGCGGGATGGTAATGTATCCTGATTTCAAACAAAAAGTAGATATTCTCAACAATGCCGTAGCAACATTGCATCGCCTCGGTTATGAGAAACCAAAGGTGGCGGTGCTCGCGGCAACAGAAGAAGTGAATTATAAAATGTCCGAATCAGTAGATGCCGGGACAATAAAAGATAGCTATCTTCGCGGAGTAATTAATGGTTGCATTGTCGAGGGTCCCATTTCTTATGATCTTGCAATGAGCAGGGAATCGGCTGAAATCAAGGGTTATGAGAGTCCTATCGTCGAAGATGCCGATATTCTGCTGGTTCCTGATATTGCCGCCGGAAACATTTTGTCAAAAGCGTTAATCTATTCTGCCGGAGCAAAAATGGCAGGGATGATTGTCGGGGCAAGAGTCCCTATTGTATTAAATTCGCGCGGAGCCACAATGGAAGAAAAATATTGTTCGCTGGCTTTATCTGCGGCGGCTGCGCATCTTTGAGAGGTGAGAGAGTATGTCTTATAAGATCCTTTCCATCAACCCGGGCTCAACATCAACAAAAGTTGCATTTTATGTAGGGAAAAAACTTGTTTTCTCTGAAAGTATCACGCACAGTGATGAAGAATTAAGGCGCTATGACGAAATCCTTGACCAGCTTCCCTTTCGCAAAAAAGCAGTTGATGAGGTTTTGCAGACCTATCGGGAGGAACTGTCGGGTTTAGATTTGATTATGAGCCGAGGCGGGCTTTTGCCTTATGTGCAAAGTGGGGCATACCTTATTACCAAAGAAATGACAGATGCGATTCGAAACGGCTACGCTTCACCCCATGCATCGAACCTCGGAGCCTTGATTGCAGAAGAGATTGCAGCGACCTTTAAGATACCGGCTTATATTTATGATGCCGTGACCTCTGATGAATTCAGCATTATCGCTACGATTACGGGACTTCCGGAAATCCGCAGAGAAAGCATGTGCCACGTTTTGAACATCAAAGCGACAGCCCATAAACTCGCAAAAAAATATAATAAAAATTTCAAAAAGCTGAAATTGATTGTTGCGCATCTTGGCGGGGGGATTAGTATCGGCGTTCTCGAAAATGGAAAGATTATCGATGCAATCAGAGATGATGCAGGCCCGTTTTCGCCCGAACGAAGCGGCATGATTCCCTTACTCTACATCATCGATATGTGTTATTCCGGAGAATATACAAAGACACAGATGATAAAACTCATTCGCGGAATGGGCGGACTAAAGGCTTATCTTGGTACTTCTGATGCCCAAAAAATCGAAGAAATGATTCTTGAAGGGAACGAAAAAGCAAAGATCCTCTATACTGCACAAGCCTATCAGATTGCAAAAGGAATCGGCGAACTTGCTCCGGTCGTAAACGGAAAGGTCGATTATATCATTTTGACCGGCGGAATGGCGCATTCGGCGATGATGACGGAAATGATCAAAAAACGCGTGGAATTCATTGCCCCCGTAGAATTGTTCCCGGGAGAAAACGAAATGGAAGCCTTGACGATGGGCGGCTTGCGGATTTTACGAAAAGAAGAGGAGCCTAAAATGTATAAGCTCCTCGATCAAAAAACAATGGATGAAACAAATCCGCATCTTGCGATGCTGAATAAATTAGGCCTTACAAGAGAAAGCGACGGAATTTGACAGAACTCCGATTTTTTCGATTTGGCAGTCCACGAGGTCGCCGTCCTTTAAATATTTGGGAGGATCAAAACCCATCCCGACTCCTGCGGGGGTTCCCGTCAGTATGATGTCTCCCGGGCGAAGCATATAACCTCTCGAAAGGTCACTGATAATCGTTGGAATATCAAAAATCAGTTCCGAAACATTTGCGCTCTGGCGACCTTCTCCGTTGACCGCGCTTTGTATCTTCAATTCAAGGGGAAGAGGCAGTGTCGACTTGTGGGCAATCCAAGGGCCCATCGGGCAATGTGTCAGGAGACTCTTGCCTTTGTACCACTGTGTATGATCTTGCTGAAGATCTCTCGCAGACACGTCGTTTGCGATGGTATAGCCGAAGATATGTTCTTCGGCTTTTTCTTTTGGAATATCCGTGCCGCTTTTTCCGATAACAATCGCCAGCTCAACCTCGTAATCGACTTTTTGAGTAATGGTTTCGTGCAACAAAATCGTTCCGCCTGTTGCAATGACGGTATGATCCGGTTTCGTGAAATAGATGGGGAAGGTGGGGAGTTTGTCATTGAAAATCTGTCCTTTCAGCTCTTCCGCATGTGCCTTGTAATTTTTGCCGAGGCAGACGATGTTTCTGGCAGGACGAGGAATCGGGGCGAGCAGCTCGACCGAAGAAAGCGGAATCGAGAGTTCGGGTCTTTTCCCATAGAATTCAGCGATTTCGTCGGTCCATTCCGGCTGATAACAAGAAATAAAAGAAAGCATATCGGCAGGAAAGCCTTCTGTTGTCGAAGGCGCTTCCGGACTCTGACAAACAGAAAAGAACTCTGCGAGCAGAAAAACGCGCTCTCCAAAAGAATCAACGCAACAAAGCTGCTCTTGTTCTTGATATAGGATGGTAGCATACATCATAGCACTCACCTGCCTTCGACCGAACAAGGGGTAGTGAGATGCGTAATTCCGGCCACATCATCAACGGGAAGGGCAAAAGCGATTCCTTTGCCGGGAGTCGATAGGCCGGCCTTTTCGATGATTGCGTGAATGACGCTTTTGGTCAAATCGTGCTTAATCAGCGTAAAAACCACTTCTTTTTCAGGTTGAATGGAAATCCCGAAAAAAGTTTCGACCTCATTGATGCCTGTCCCTCGTCCGTAAAACACGGTGCCGCCTTGTGCGCCGGCTTTTTTTGAGGCTTCAATTACGATGTCTGCATTTCCGCGATTTACGATTGTAACAATCAAATCATACTCTCTGTCCTTATTCATCGCCGCTCTCCTTTTTTTCGCCATCATTACTATTTTCTTGCACTTCCTCTTCATAGCCTGTCACATAAAGCAAAGCACGTGGCCCGCTAATGCCTGCTACCGGAATAGAAAAGAGGATTCCGCTGTCCGGTTTTTCAAGGTCAAATTCTTCTACGACCGCAGGTAAAACCTTGGCAAGTTCTTCTTCGGTGCAGACGCTTATCACGATATCTTTTTCGGTTTCCGAAAAGCCAAGATAATCTCGAATTTCAAGACCTGCAGCACCATAACCCGGAGAAATGAAATTATAGCTAATGGCGTGTGAACGGTAAAAGGCAGCTACCGCTTCGCCGACATCGCGCTTAACAATGGTAAACACAAATTTTAAATTTTGCGGTACAGGGCAGGTTTTTTGAGTCATAGATTTTCCTCCTGATTGCGTGATGACCCGGTTTATGATTCGAGGTCAATATAGTGGTTATCTGCGGCAAGGTCAGCAAGGCGCCGCTGCGTTTCAAGTTCTTCGGCCCATTCGATATTTTCGACCCACTCATTTACATCGACATTTGCGAGAGATTCGGACCATTCCACACCTTCGCCGTCAGAGGGGACATCCATAAATTCGAAGAATTCTTCTTCGGCTCGTTCGCCAGCCAGATCGAGTGTTTCTTGCTCTTCTTCCTCGGTAAAACGAAGTTTTTCTTTATACAATATTCCGAGGGACTGTATTGTAATCAGAGGAGTCATGGCCACCATAGCGATGACACCAAACGCATCCGTGAGGATGTTTCCGCCGACGGCTGCACAGGCACCAAGGGAAAAGGCCAAGGTAAAGGTCGCAGTGATTGGTCCCGTTGCCACTCCTCCGGAGTCAAAACCGATGGCAGTGAAGATTGGCGGACAAAAACGAGTCAGGGCCAGCGCAATCAGGTAGCCGGGAATCAGATAATATAAGATGCTGAAATCAAAAAGAATGCGAGTGATGGAAAGCGCTACAGAGATGCCGACACCAATGGAAAGGCTCATCAACATGGCGCGCCTTGAAATTGCGCCTGCCGTCATATCCCAAATTTGATTGTAGAGAATGTGGACGGCCGGTTCCGATGCGACAATAAAGAAGCCGAGAAGAGCGCCGATAGGAATCAAAATCCAGTTATAAGGAAGCGCGCCAAGTGTTTGTCCTATGTATTTTGCGGCCGGAATAAATGCAACATTTGCACCGGTCAAGAAAAGGAGCAAGCCAACAAAGGTATAAATCATACCAATGCCGAGTTTGACTAACTGCTGTGTTTTTAAATGAATGACAGTAATTTGGAACACGGTAAAAAACAGAATGATCGGAACGAGAGCGATACCGACACTCTCGATGTAATAGAGCAATCCGTCTATGAATATTCTAACGACACTCAGCCAATCCGTTATTACGGCAGGGTGCGCGGCGGCGCCCTCTGAATTCTTGTAAAAAAAGCCCATAATCATTACAGAGAGGATGGGTCCGACCGAGCATAAGGCAATCAAACCAAAACTTTCGTCATGAGATCTGTTGCCGCCCAGTACCGAGGAAAGCCCGACGCCGAGAGCTAAAATAAAGGGAACCGTAACCGGCCCCGTAGTAACTCCACCGGAATCAAAGGCGACAGCGATATAACTTTCAGGCAGAAACGCTGCGGCGATAAAAACCAAAGCATAAAAAATCATCAGAAGCCACGGAAGGTGGAACTGACGAATGATTCGAAGCAAAGCGATGACCAAAGAGACCCCGACACCAACTGAAACATAAAGAATCAGAACGATGCGAGGAACGGATGGGACTTGGTCTGCGAGAATATGAAGATCCGGCTCCGCTGCTGTGAGAAGCATGCCAAGCAAAAAGGAAACCGGCAATAAGACCCAAAGTTTTTTAGTTTTTGTAAGGCGGGAACCGATGTGCTGCCCCATAGGCATTAGGGCAATGTCGGCACCGAGGCCAAAAAAAGACAGGCCCAAGATGACAATCACAGCACCCGACCAAAAAAGAAGAGCAATGCCTTTTGGCATAGGGAGAATCGTAAATTGGAGAATCGCAACAATTACAGCTACGGGAAATACCGAAAAAATAGATTCCTTGAGTTTATTCCAAAGTCGATTCAAAAAATGCCCTCCTTCCTATTTGCTGCTGTTTTGACCTGTTTCCTCCTAATAGAATGAAAGTAATAGAAATCCACAAAATAAGATTTGTGATTTCCTTCTATACTATTTCATCATTATTCGCCAGAAATGTCAACCGCAGTCTTTCTCTTTCGTAAATTGAGCATTAAGGTTTTAAGTAGGGCAATAAAGTGGTATAATAAATAGTTATAACAGGAGGTTTTTATGAAAATTTTAGTAACAAATGACGATGGAATCACAGCTCGCGGCATAAGGGAATTGGCCATGGCGCTTTCTTCAGAAGCGGAGATTTATGTATTCGCGCCGGATTCCCAAAAAAGTGCTTGCGGACATGGGATCACGATGCACCTTCCCCTTGCGGTCAACGAAGTTGATTTTCCAAAAGTAACAGGGGCGTGGAGTGTTTCGGGTACCCCTGCGGATTGTGTCAAACTCGGCTTGTCTATTTTGAAAGAACAAAAAATCGACATCGATTTTGTATATTCGGGAATCAATCACGGATCAAACCTCGGGACGGACACCTTGTATTCGGGAACGGTTTCGGGCGCAATCGAAGGCGTTATTAATGGGATCCCTTCCTTTGCTGTTTCGATTTATTCCCATGAACCGAAGCATTTTGGGCCGAGCTGTGAAATGGCGATAGAAGCGTTGCACACTTCAAAAGGCAAACTCGACGGACGAACGGTTCTTAATATTAATCTTCCGGACCTTCCGAGCGAGAGTATCAAAGGTGTTCGGATTACAACGCTTGGGGCACGTGAATATGAAAAAGAATTTCGCGAGCACATCAACGAAAAGGGCGCTGTCCAGTATTTTTATGCTGGTCAGCCGATTGTCTATTCCGGGCTGTCGAATGATATCGATGTCATTGCTTTGCAGAATGAATACGTTTCCATTACGCCGCTGCATTATGATTTGACAAATTATCATTGGGTAGAAAAAGTGAAAAGCTGGGGCTTTGGACATAAATACCACAAACCAAAATAAAAGAAGTTATTAACACATAAATGGAGGGTATGAAATGATTGACATTAAAATCAAAAAAGAAGATGCGCTGCTTGTCGTAATCGACTTTCAAGAAAGACTCCTGCCGGCAATGAAAGACCATGACGATCTTGAAAAAACGGTCGAAAAACTGATTAAGGGTTGTGAAATCTTAGGCGTGCCAAAGCTAGTAACTCAACAATACACGAAGGGTTTGGGCGCGACCGTTCCTTGTTTGGCAGAAGCGCTGGGTGATTTTGAACCCATCGAAAAAACAGCCTTTAGCGCGATGGGAGAACCTGTCTTTGCAGAGGCAATCAAAAATAGCGGTCGCAAAACGATTATCCTGAGCGGGATTGAAGCGCACGTTTGCGTGCAGCAGACCGCGCTTGATCTTCTTGAAGAGGGCTATTCGGTATTTCTTGCAAGCGACTGTGTTTCTTCACGCAGCAAAAATGATCTAAAATATGCGATTCTTCGCATGGCAGACAGCGGGGCCGTTCGAACGACTTGCGAATCGATTTTGTTTGAACTTTGCGGCGGCGCGAGAGAAGCCGGATTCAAAGAGATCTCAGCACTTGTGAAATAGAGGGCAATGAATGTTTATGTTTGACAATCCGGTGACCCCGGAAGCAAGACCCATTCTTGAACCGTACTTAAATGGTTACGAATACAGGAGCTCCGGTCTTTGTTTTACCTCCATGTATATGTGGAGGGATTCCAACCAGTTCAACTGGCAGATGGTCGGAGACTATCTTTGCTTTGCCGGAATCAGCCATCTGGAGATTGACAAGCAAGAAGCATTTTTATTCCCGCCGCTGACGAACAACGGTAGCTATGAAGCGAAAAAACTGCG
>JAQUUY010000177.1 GCA_028693645.1 Eubacteriales bacterium
AAGCAAGCACAAGCTTTGGCGATTACGAAAAAGTAACGGAAATTGGCTTGGATGCCTACCTTTCGGAAATCGAAGATCGCCTGATCTCTTCCGCGATGGATGAAAATCAGGGCAATGTTTCCCGTGCCGCGGCACGCCTTGGAATTAAACGGCAAAGCCTGCAATACAAGTTGAGACAGCTTGCTGCAGAAGAGGGCAAAGAAACAAAAGTAAGAGGATAAAGATATCTATAATATAAAGAAAAAGTAAAGACAAAAATATAGAAAACAGGAGGCCGATATGGACCAGAACAAAACTCCGCTGTTTGATGCGATTATGGAATACATCGAAAAAAAACCCGCCTATTTCAGAATACCGGGACACCGCTTTGAGCGCGGAATCAGTCAACGCTGGAAAGACGTTGTGGGCGAAGAGATTTTCAAATTTGATTTGACGGAAACGCCGCTGTTGGATGATCTGCATAATCCGGAAGGGTCTATTAAGGAAGCCCAAGAACTTGCGAGCGAGGTTTTTGGGGCAGAGCACAGCTATTTTCTGATCAATGGGACCACTTGCGGCAATGAAGCCATGATTGCAAGCAGCGCTTTTTCGGGGCAGAAGATTGCCATTCCGAGAAACGCACATAAATCGGCACTGATGGGACTTATCATCGGAGGCGCTGAGCCAATCTATCTGCAGCCGGAACTTTCTCTTGAAGAGGGAATTCAAGGGGGGATTACTCCGCAGGCAGTGGAAGAGATGTTTCGAGAACACCCAGATTGCAAGGGTGTGATGGTCGTAAGCCCCACTTATTATGGGATTTGCAGCGATCTTCGGGCCATCGCCAAAATCTGCCACGCCCATAACGCCGTGCTTTTGGTCGACGAAGCCCATGGAGCCCACATGTATTTTTCAAAGGAATTACCGGAAGGGGCGCTGGAACAGGGAGCGGATATGTGCGCCCAGAGCATTCATAAAGTCACGGGTTCGCTGACACAAAGCTCGATGTTGCATATCAAATCAAAACTGGTTGATGTCGGCCGTGTCGAAGCCACGCTGCATATCGTTCAAAGCACGAGCCCTTCCTATCTTCTCATGACGTCTCTTGACATGGCAAGGTATGAACTCGCAACCAAGGGAACGGAAATGATTGAGAACGCTGTCGCCCTTTCTGCTTACGCAAGAGAAAGGATCAATGCAATCGAAGGGATGCGCTGTGTCGGAGACTCGCTGATTGGCAAGGCCGGGGTCAAAGCGCTTGACACAACAAGACTCATTATCAGCGCAAAAAAGCTTGGAATCAGTGGTTTTGCGTTGCTCGAACTGCTAGAAAGCGAATACGGAGTAGATCTTGAACTTGCCGATTACATCAATGTCCTTGCGATTGTAACCTATGCAAACACAAAAGAAGAAATCGACAGACTGATCGGTGCCCTCGGCGACATCGCGAGAAAAAACAAGGGCGGGAACGCAATTCAAAACGAAACGGTTCTCCCCGCAATCCCTCCCCGCGTTATTACTCCGCGCGAAGCATTCTTTTCAAAGAAAAAACAGATCCCTTGGGAGGAAGCGAAGGGGGAAGTGGCCGGAGAAATGATCGCACCCTATCCGCCGGGCATCCCTGTCATTTATCCTGGGGAAATCATGACCGCAGAAGTCTGGGACTACATCGAAAGCTATAGGGTTTGCGGCCGCCATCTGCATGGTCCGGCGGATCCTACGCTTTCCTATTTTCATATTGTGAGCCTTTAGTAAGGAGAAAAAAAGAAAAAATAAAGAGCAAAAGGGCAAAACGCAAATAAATTATTAAAATCCTGACAGGATTCCACTGATAATAATCAAGACAAATAAACCTAAGAGAATTGCATTAATTGTTTTGCGTCCATATTTTTTTGCTGGATTTGGCATACCGTAGTTGTTAACGCCAGCGCTTCCTTTCCTTAATGTTAGATAAAGAAAATATATCCCTGCAACAAAAGATATAAGTGAAAGTAGAAATGATACTTCGGAAGAAGTGAAATGGCCAATAAAAGAAAGTAGAGAAGGAGCGAGACTCACCAAATAATATCCGCCGTTAAGGTTGGAATCATGAAGCCTTCTAACGGTCATCGGAAAAATAGAAAGTAAAATAAGGCAATAAACAATAATATACCCCCACACATAAGCGTTTCTGGCTCCGGGAAGAAAGTAAACATAGTTTATGATTCCCAACAAGAAAACCATAGAATAAACCTTGAAAAACTCAAGTCGTTCAGTTCGTCCTTTGAGAGTAAAAAAACCAAGAAATATCTCGTTGTCTATTTTGTTTTTCATATTATAAGCCCTTTTTTTACGTCTAAGCGAAAGCTATCCCATTAAACAAGCAACACTAAAACCTAAAAAGCCACTAAAAAATTCGTTAAGGAAAGCCTTGTCAAATCTTAACGACTATTTGTATATTTTAGCACTTATATCCACTAATTTCAATAAATCATAACAAATAGTCAAAGGAGGGTAATTATAGCGCGAAAGGTAACTTGAAAAGGTAAATTCCGGTTTTAAATCAGAAACGAAAATTAGTTCTTCAATTTACCGGAAAATCGTTTAGAGAATTAGTAAATATTTTACTGAGCACTGTCACAAACGGGCGAAGAATTTCGTTGTTATAAGTGAGAGGCTTTTTAAAAAGGCCTAATAATAGACAGAAAGGGAAACTCGTATGAAAAAGCAGATTTTATTTTACATTAGTTGGGTGGCTTTGTTTACAGCATTTTTATTTTTGTATTGTAACGCAAAAACAGGCTTGGATCGCTTGTATTTTAGAGGCGGGAATGTGTATCCGATTTTGTTACTGCAAATTGTCCTGCCCCTTATCGTTGGCGGATTTATTTTTTGGCTGG
>JAQUUY010000178.1 GCA_028693645.1 Eubacteriales bacterium
AGCCTCTGGTTCCGCAGATGGCGTAGTCGCCGGCTTTATAATAGGTATTTTGTAAAAAATACATACTTTCGTCGATGGCATTTAGTTTTGAAACCGATGCCCACCAAAGGTCGTGATTGCCTTTGATTAGAACTTTTTTTCCGGGCAATTCGGCAATCCATTTGAGATCCGGTATTGCGTCTTCGTGCTTCATTGCCCACGAAGTGTCTCCGGGAATCAATACGACGTCATCTTTTTCTATCAAGTTCATCCAGTTTTTTTTAATTTTTTCTGTATGTCCTATCCACTGTCCTCCGTAAATGTCCATGGGCTTTTCTCCACTCAGGGACAAATGCAGATCTGCAATGGCGAATATCCTCATATTCTACTCCTCGTTCTCTTGCTCGTCTTCTTGGTCATCCGGCAGTTCGCTTTGCGTCAGCAATTCTGCCGCGGCCTCAGGAATGGCCGTTACGTTTCTCAGCTTGCTTTGAATCTTTCTTGTTCTGACTCCGACCAACTTATCGAGTTCAGCATTGGCTTGTGTAATTCTCTGTTGTGTTGCTTCAAGCACCTTACCGAATTTATCGAATTCCGTCTTGACAGCCCCCAGAACATTCCAAACTTCGCTGGAATGTTTTTGAATCGCAAGCGTCTTAAATCCCATCTGTAGGCTGTTGAGCAATGCTGCCATGGTGGTCGGACCGGCAATGCTGATTTTATATTCTCTTTGAAGGGTCTCAACCATACCTCTGCGAACGAGTTCGGCATAAAGTCCCTCCGTAGGGAGAAACATGATACCAAAATCCGTGGTATGTGGCGGTTCAATATATTTGTCATGAATATTTTTTGCAAAGCCCTTGACGGTTCGTTCTAGGGCAAGCCTTGCAGTCTCAATCTCTGCGGGATTTCCAATTTCGTATGCATCCATCAGTCGGCTATAATTATCCACCGGAAACTTTGCATCAATCGGCAAATATACCACATCATTTTCGTCGCCGGGAAGTTTGACCGCATATTCAACGCGTTCGCTACCGCCTTTTTTGGTTACGATGTTTTCTTCATATTGATCAGGTGTAAGAATCTGTTCAAGGATTGCTCCGAGTTGGATTTCACCAAGAATCCCTCTCGTTTTTACATTTGAGAGGACTTTTTTTAAATCGCCGACGCCCGAAGCGAGGGATTGCATTTCGCCAAGGCCTTTATACACCTGTTCTAAACGCTCACTGACAAGCTTAAAGGATTGGCCAATGCGTTCTTCTAAGGTTTTTTGAAGCTTTTCATCTACCGTTTCGCGCATCTGCTCCAGCTTTTTCTCATTGCCCGTCTGTATTGAAATCAAGCGCGTTTCCATTGTATCGTTGATGTGTTTTAGCATATCGTTGACGGTCTTTTGCAGGGTGTCATTTTTTTGCGTAAGCTGTTGATTCAAATCAGCGATACGCTTATCCTGAACTTCTCCCGTCTGCTTTTGAGCAGCGGCAAGAAAATTGCCCAAACTTTGCAAGCCCGTCTGTATATTCTGCTGCGTTTCTTGTCTTGCTTCCCTGATTTCGACGCCAAGATCTTTCTCTAGTTTTTCAAGGATAAGCGCAAGATCCCTTATCTCTTCTTGTTTTAGCGTTTTCTTATCTAAAAGAAAGACCCGCCACAGTAGCAGCAGGAGAAGGATAGCTAAAAAGGCCCCGATCAGGATCAAGGTCATTGATTCCATAAAAATACCCCTTTCGTGACCGAAAGTCAGGATTGACTCGACCATTATCGATTATTATACCATTTATTATCTTATTATGCGATAAAAATCTAATTCCCGATGTCAGACAAATCTATTTTTTTCTGACATACAATCTTAATCTTTTTTAAGCATATAATTGCTTGAAGAGCATTCGTAATCAAGATAAAATGAAAAGAAACAAAATCACCTGCATATATTGTGATATCAACAAGGAAAAGGACACTGTCATGAGAAAACCAAAGATACTATCGCCCTCCCTTTGCGCCGTATTTTTTCTGCTCGCTTTTTTGCTGCTTGCAGGGACTTGGACTGCGATCGCGGTTTACGGAGCGGAAGGAACGGAAGAACAAACTGGCTCGGTCTATTATGGTGGCTCCGTCGTCTCCGAAGATGCTTGGATTATAAATCAAAGCCCTTATATTTCGGTTGAGATTGCTCAAAAGTATGGAGACTTTTCGAAGGTTTCCCTTGATTTGACGGCAAAGAAGATTAATATCGATCTGTCAAAGCAAAATCTTTTAATGGCAGACGATACAACCACAGCTTTTGTCAAAATCAATGGCGGTACCGTCTACATTCCCCTGCGAGAGATTAATGGCAGTCTCTACGTCCCTCTCGACAGCACAGAGCAATTTTTAAAACTCAGCACTTCAATTAAAAACGACAGTATCTACCTGTATGCCTATTCGGGAACAGACAAAATTGCAAGAGTAAAGAGCGGCGATACCATCGTTCAGCCATCACTCACTGAATCTGATGAAGAAGCGTTTCTTCTTTCCGCGGGGCAGAGAGTATTTCTGAAAGCCTCAACTCCCAACTATTACATGATTGAAACCCCCGAAGGAAAAGGTGGTTATACATTAAAAAGCAACATCGTCATATCGGATATTGATCTTGCAAAAGTGGATTTTTATGCACCCAAAAAGGATAAATTTGTGCGCGGAAAAGAAAAAATCAATCTTGTATGGCAATACGTCGCTGACAAGACACCCGCTGCACCCGATACGAAAAAAGATGGCATTGATATCCTCGCACCCACTTGGTTCGACCAGATTGTAAACGGCGGTGGTGCAGTTGATAACAGTGGTGATTTTGCTTACACAAAATCGGCACATCAAAAGGGTTATCTTGTTTGGGCGACCA
>JAQUUY010000027.1 GCA_028693645.1 Eubacteriales bacterium
TGGATGAAGCCTTGGCGCAGTGTACGACTGATATCAGCGGCAGAGCTTTTCTCGTATTCAATGCCGATTTTACGGCAGAGAGGATTGGCAGTCTTGAAACGCAAACAATCATAGAGTTTTTCCGTGCCTTTGCAATGAATTCCGGAATGACGATACACATCAATCTTTTGTATGGTGACAACGATCACCACAAAGCAGAAGCTATTTTTAAAGCCTTTGCACACGCCCTACGTCTTGCACTGAAAAATGAGAATGGAAATGCCGTGTTATCAACGAAAGGAAGCCTTGGATGATTGCAATTATCGATTATGGCGCAGGAAATCTGTTCAGTGTAAAAAATGCACTCGATCATTTAGAATTTGAGAGCATTATTACAAGCAATCCTCTTGAAATTCATGCTGCCGACAAATTGATTCTTCCGGGAGTCGGTGCTTTTCCGGATGCGATGCGCTTACTAAAAGAAACGACCTTGGATGAATTGATCTGTGAAGAAGCAAAGACGAAGCCTTTACTTGGTATTTGTCTTGGGATGCAGATGCTTTTTGAACGCAGCTTTGAATTTACCGAAACGAAAGGCTTAGGTCTGATTCCGGGTGAAGTGAGGGCAATCGAAGCACCGGGTTTAAAAATCCCAAACATTGGCTGGAGTGAGCTTTTTCTCGAAAATGAATGTCCTTTGTCCGAGGGAATTAATGAAGGTGATATGGTCTATTATGTCCATTCCTATCAAGCCGTAACGGACAAGAAATACATCTCGCTTTACAGTGAGTATGGAGGGCTTGTACCGGGACTTGTTTTCCGTGACAATGTTTTTGGGACTCAATTTCATCCCGAAAAAAGCGGAAAAGTCGGATTGCATATGTTAAAGAATTTTGGAGAGATGAAATGATCATATTACCGGCAATTGATATCAAAGACGGACAATGCGTAAGACTAAAAAAAGGTGATTTCGGCACAGTAGAAAAGGTGGCCGAGGATTGGTATGAGACCGCAAAGAGCTTTTCTGCAAACGGTGCTGAGTGGATACACATGGTGGATTTGGATGGAGCGCTTTCGGGCAGCCCAAAGAATGCGAAAATCTTCATCGAAACAGCAGCAAATACAGGATTGAAAGTAGAACTTGGCGGAGGCATCCGTACAAAAGAAACGATAGAGTATTATTTGGAAAATGGCATTACAAGAGTCGTCCTTGGCTCGGCGGCAATCAGTGAACCCGCGCTCATTGAATGGGCGGTCAATAAATATAATGAAAAAATTGCGGTGGGCATTGATGCGGCGGCCGGTATGGTCAAAAGTTCAGGATGGACAGTGGGACATGCCGTCGATTACATCGACCTTGCAAAAAGAATGGAAGAGATCGGTGTTTCAACCATCATTTTTACTGACATTTCTAAGGATGGGATGCTATCAGGACCAAATCTCATGCAGCTTTCTGCACTGAAAGAAGCCGTTTCACTCAATCTCATTGCCAGTGGCGGAATCAAAGAACTAAGTGATATCAAAGCACTCGCCGAGATGGAATTATATGGCGCTATCTGCGGCAAATCGATTTATGAGGGGACCTTGGACCTCAAAGAAGCGATAGCGCATTGTAAATAGGGAAAGGAAAAAGGAAATGTCTGCAAAAAGAATTATCCCCTGTCTCGATGTGAAAAATGGTCGAGTGGTAAAAGGAATTAATTTCGTCGGAATCCGCGAAGTCGGAGACCCCGTCGAATGTGCAATAGAATATGATCGTCAAGGAGCTGATGAAATCGTTTTTCTTGATATCACGGCAACCCATGAAGGCCGCGGAACGATGGTAGACGTGGTGAGAAAAACGGCGCAAAACGTCTTTGTTCCATTGACGGTCGGTGGCGGGATTCGAAGCGTTGAAGATTTTCGAGAATTGCTGCTTGCCGGTGCAGATAAGGTCTCGGTGAATTCTGCGGCGGTGCAAAGACCGGAATTATTGTCAGAAGCAGCGACTCGTTTTGGAAACCAATGTGTCGTTCTTGCAATCGATGCGAAGATGATTGCCCCCGGACAGTACCATGTATTTGTCAATGGCGGACGCATTGATACCGGACTTGATGCGGTTGAATGGGCAAAAAAAGCCGAACGTCTTGGTGCCGGAGAAATTCTTCTGACCTCTATGGATGCGGATGGCACAAGGAATGGATTTGATCTTGCTATGCTCGATGCAATCTGTGACTCTGTCGGTATCCCTGTAATCGCTTCCGGTGGATGCGGAACCGTTGGACATTTCGTGAAGTTGTTTGAAGAAACAAAAGCGGATGCGGCTCTTGCAGCTTCGATTTTTCATTATGGAGATCTGACAGTAAACCAAGTGAAAGAAACACTTTGGCGCAGAAAAATCCCTGTCAGAATGTTGGAAATCAAGGAGGCAGAGTATGGAATTGTCTAAGCTGTTTGAAAAAGATAAATTGATTCCTACAATCATTCAAGAAATCGGCAGCGGCGAAGTACTTATGCTCGCCTATATGAATGAGGAAAGTTTGAACCTGACCATCGAAACGGGCTATACTTGGTTTTACAGCAGATCAAGGCAGGAATTGTGGAATAAAGGGGCGACATCGGGACATGTCCAGAAAGTGATTTCAATTACTCCGGATTGTGATGATGACACTCTTTTAATCAAAGTTGAGCAGACAGGACCTGCTTGCCATACCGGAAACAAAAGTTGCTTTTATCGTAGCGGAGAAGTGTGCGGAAAGGATATAGAAAAATGAAGAATGCGTTCCAGTTGCTTTATGATACGGTAATCGACCGTAAAGAAAATCCGATGGAAGGATCATATACAAATTACTTATTTGATGAGGGCGTTAACAAAATACTAAAGAAATGCGGCGAAGAATGCAGCGAGGTTTTGATTGCGGCGAAAGATCAGGACCAAGGGGATCTAAAAAACGAAATCTGTGACCTGCTTTATCACCTGACGGTGCTGATGGTACAAGAGGGGATTGCTCTCGAGGAGATTGAAGAAATCCTGAAAGAAAGAAGCAACAAAATCGGGAACAAGAAAAAAATGCACGAAACAGATCGAAACAGTTAATTAAGCGACAAGGCGAAAATCAAAAAAAGAAACATTAAATTTTTCTTGACAAATGCAAAAATAGATGTTAGTGTTGATAAAATTTATAAAAAAAATCCGAAGAACAAAAGCAAGTAATTGATTTGTGGAAGTTGCAGCGAGCCGGCGATGGTGTGAGGTCCGGTACGGAAGCAATCAATGAATGGGTTTGTGAGGAGCGCGGTGAAAGGTTTATTCCGAGTAGCTGTTGCCGTATTCTCTACGTTACAAGAGAAAGGTATTAATGCTGCGGGTTTTCCGCTCAGCGTACCTCGACAGCAGCGTACCTAACAAGAGGAAAAGATATTTTTGTATCTTTTTGAAATTGGGTGGCACCACGGTTCATCGTCCCAAGGACGGTGGGCTTTTTTGTTTTTTGTGAAAAAAAGGGGGACGAGAACATGATTTATCCAAAGCTTGAAGAAATAACACAATACATAGCAGAGTATGCGAATATACCAATCGTTTATGAATTGCTGGCAGATACTTTTACACCAATCAGTGTATTTCAGGGCTTAGCCTCACAGTCTAAAAATTGTTTCCTGTTGGAAAGCGCCGAAAACGCGGAACAGTTTGGGCGTTATTCATTCATTGGAACTAATCCTTTACAGGAAATTCAGATTAAGGAGCAGCAGATTACTATCAGGCATAGAGACGGGAACTCAGAAACATTTTACGCAGATGCGCCCTTAGCTTATATTGATGAATTGGCAAATCGCCACAAAAGCCCACGTTTACCTAATATGCCGCATTTGTCCGGCGGTCTGGTCGGATATTTTGGCTATGATACCATTCGCTATGTAGAAAAAAAACTTTCCAATGTCCCCAAAGATGATTTGATGCTTCCGGACTGTCATCTCCTGCTTTGCGATGAAATCATAGCATTTGATCATTTTAAACATTCTGTTATGGTCATCGTCAATATCGAAACGAGAGGGGACGTAGAAGAGAATTATCTAAAGGGAGTTGAGCGAGCAAAGCAAATCGCTGCGGAACTTGGTAAAAAAGGGGAAAGCTCATCTTCGGAACCTCCAAGGAAAGCGATGACCGTGCAATCAAACCTAAGCAGTGAACGATTTTGCGAAAATGTACTTCGTGCAAAAAAACACATCACTGAGGGGGATATCTTCCAAATTGTTTTATCGCAACGTTTTGAGGTTGAAAATCCACCAGATTCTTTTGACACCTATCGAGTACTTCGTTCGATAAACCCATCGCCATATATGTTTTACTTCAAATTTGACGATTACTATATCGCCGGAGCCTCTCCGGAACTGCTTGTCAGTGTTTCGGATGGAATTGTCTCAACTCGTCCAATTGCAGGAACTATTAGGCGAGGGAAAGATGAAGCGGAAGATAAAAAACTTGAAAATATAATGATCTCCGATCCTAAAGAAATTGCAGAACACGCGATGCTTTTGGATCTTGGCAGAAACGACGTGGGAAAGGTCAGTGCTTTTGGGACTGTCGAAATCACTCGGTTAATGGCGGTAGAAAGATATTCTTCCGTGATGCATATCGTAAGCGATGTGAAAGGCCAATTGCGACCGGACAAAACGGGGATGGATGCGCTCATGGCAGTGCTTCCGGCGGGGACTCTTTCCGGTGCACCAAAGGTGCGTGCAATGGAGTTGATCGACGAAATCGAAGAGACAAAGCGTTGCCTTTATGGCGGGACCGTTGGTTACATTGGTTTTGATAAGCGAATCGACACATGCATCGCAATCCGAACGATCCTGTTTAAAAATGACAAAGCTTATATCCAGGCGGGAGCGGGAATCGTTGCTGATTCTGTCCCCGAAAATGAGTATGAGGAAACAAAGAAAAAAGCAGAGGCAATGATTGAAGCAATTAAGAAAGCGAGGCGGATGCTATGATACTGTTGATTGACAACTATGATTCTTTTACCTACAACCTATACCAGGCTATCGGAGAAATGTATGAGCCGATCTTGGTCGTAAGAAACGATGAAATCAGCATCTCGGAAATTGAATCGCTTGCCCCAGCTGCGATTGTAATTTCTCCGGGACCAGGTTATCCGAGTTCGGCAGGCATCTCAATCGATGTAATCAACGAGTTTGCGGGCAAAATTCCTATTTTAGGCATTTGTCTGGGACATCAAGCAATCGGTCAAGCCTTTGGCGGCAAAATTGTTCCTGCAAAGGTAGCAATTCACGGTAAAACCTCTACAATAGCAATTGATGCAGCTTCTCCGCTTTTTGCGGGGATGCCCGAAGCTATCACGGTAGCGCGTTATCATTCGCTTGTTGTCGATGATAAAATGCTTCCGGAAGAGCTTGAAGTGATTAGCAAAACAGAAGACGGTGAAATCATGGCGATCGCGCATAAAACATATCCGGTATATGGACTACAGTTTCATCCGGAGTCTTTCATGACCAAATACGGTAAGAGAATACTCCGTAATTTTGTGACCGGGATCGCAGAATTGCCTGTAAAAAGTGAAGGCGATAGTGAAGTGCCAATTCCTGCCTCTGAACGTAATGTGTTAAGACCTATGATTCAAAAAGTAATTGACGCAAGAGATTTAGATCAAAAGGAAGCAGAAACAGCAATGGAGTGCATTATGGATGGAGCTGCTACGGATGCGCAGATTGGTTCGTTTTTAACTGCGCTTCGAATGAAGGGCGAAACTGTAGATGAAATTACCGGATTTGCTTCTGCTATGAGAAAAAAAGCAGGTGTGGTCTATGCTGAGAAGGCGGTCGATATCGTCGGAACCGGTGGCGATATGGCCAATACTTTTAATATTTCTACGACCGCCGCGTTTGTTGTGGCCGGAGCCGGTGTGACTGTTGCAAAGCATGGAAACAGAAACGTTTCAAGCCAAAGCGGAAGCGCCGATGTATTGGAAGCGCTTGGCGTAAAAATCGATCTTTCGCCAAGCAGAGCACAATCTTGTTTGAAAGAGCTGTCCCTTGCCTTTCTGTTTGCACCTTGCTTCCATAAATCGATGAAATTCGCCGCTGCTCCAAGAAAGGAAATCGGGGTTAGAAGTGTGTTCAATATCCTCGGGCCACTTTCCAATCCGGCATTCGCAGAATATATAGTTCTTGGGGTCTATGATGAAAAATTAATGGAAGTAATGGCAATGGTATTAAAGAATCTTGGAATTTCATGTGCACTTGTTGTTCATGGTGAAGATGGACTTGATGAAATCACAACGACAGGAATTACAAAAATTTGCGAAGTTCGTGACGGAAAACTGATTAAATATGAAATCACACCGGAAGAGTTTGGAATCAAAAGAGTAGAAAAAAAGGAGCTTGAAGGCGGCGCGGCTGAAAAAAATGCAGAAATAGCACGCTCCGTATTGGCTGGTGAAAAAGGGCCGAAAAGAGATATCGTGTTGCTGAACGCCGCTGCTGCAATCTATTCGGCACAAAAGGCGAGTAGCATTGCTGAAGCACTGAAGCTTGCGGAAAAATCAATCGACTCCGGAGCTGCAATGTGTAAGTTACAGGAGTTAATTGCGTGCACGAATCAAGGGGGATTGGCTTATGATCTTGGAACAAATAATTGAGAAAAGAAAACAACAATTAACCATGGAAATTGCGCGTACAGCAAGGGTCGAAATCGAAAGAGCGGCACGCTTTTCCAATCGTCCCGTGCTTAACTTTCAAGAAGCCATAAAAGCAGATCGCTTGTGTGTCATTGCGGAAGTGAAAAAAGCATCGCCCTCCAAGGGCTTGATTAAGCTTGATTTTGATCCCGTAAGGATTGCAGTGACTTATGAAAACGCTGGGGCAAATGCAGTTTCTGTTTTGACAGAAGAGTATTATTTTCAAGGAGCCGGTAGTTACTTGAAACAAATCAGGGAAGCAATCAACCTGCCGCTTTTGAGAAAAGATTTTATTATTGATCCGTATCAGATTTATGAAGCTCGAGTGCTTGGTGCGGATGCTATCTTGCTGATTGTTTCGTTGCTCCCCGAAGAAACGCTCCGAGAATTTCTTTCTCTTGCAGAATTTCTTTCTCTTTCTTGCCTTGTGGAAGTTCATAATGAGGCGGAATTGGAAATCGCACTTTCCTGTAATGCGAAAATAATCGGAATCAATAATCGGGACCTAAAGAGTTTTGAAGTGTCTTTAGAGACTACAAAAAAACTCGCTTGTTTGATACCTAAGGATTGTATCATTGTTTCCGAAAGTGGGTTTTCACTGGCTTCTGATTTCCGAGAAGCTCGTGCCTATGGAGCGGATGCAATATTGATCGGCGAAACCCTGATGCGCAGCGATGACATCGGTGAAACGCTTTCCGTTCTCCGAAAGGGAGTGTGATTTAGCATGAAGATAAAATTTTGTGGATTGAGCAGACGCGATGATATCTTTGCTGCAAATGAATTGCTTCCGGATTATATTGGTTTTGTATTTGCAAAAAGCAAACGGCAAATTTCAGCAAAGGAAGCAGCAACGTTAAACGCAAAACTCGATTCTGGAATAAAATCGGTCGGTGTTTTTGTAAACGAATCAGCGGAAACAATCCTACGAATCAAAGAGGAGACTGGAATATCCATCATTCAGCTTCACGGCGATGAAGATGCTGCACTCGTAAAGACATTAAAAACAGCACTTCCCGATACAGAAATATGGAAGGCAGTGAGGACAGAAAGTGAAGAAAGCATACTGAACGCAAATGATACTGCCGCTGACTTTTTCTTGCTTGATTCTTTCACAAAAACAAAAGCAGGCGGAAGCGGAGAAACTGCAGATTGGGAACTGATTCGTTCCTGTAAAAGCAGACTGAACAGGCCATTCTTTTTAGCCGGAGGCTTGAACGCGGCAAATATAGAAGAGGCAATATGCACGATTGCGCCTTTTGGGATAGATGTTAGTAGTGGAATTGAAACAAACGGAAGAAAAGATCCAGCTAAAATGAGAGAAATTATAAAAAAGATAAGGGGATAATAAAATGGGTAAAAAAGGGCGATTTGAAGAATTTGGCGGACAATATGTTCCGGAAACTTTGATGAATGCACTCTGTGAACTTGAATGTGCGTATGAAGAATGCAAAGGGGATGAAACATTTCAAGCTGAGCTCAGGGCATTATATCAGAATTATGCCGGAAGACCTTCGCTACTATACTATGCGGAAAAACTAACAACGCTGTGTGGTGGAGCAAAGATCTACTTAAAACGAGAAGACCTTAACCATACGGGGTCACATAAGATTAATAATGTTCTCGGACAGGCGCTTCTTGCAAAAAAGATGGGAAAGAAACGCTTGATTGCGGAGACCGGAGCTGGCCAACATGGAGTGGCTACGGCAACAGCGGCGGCCTTGTTTGGCTTTGAGTGCGAAATATTTATGGGAATTGAGGATATGGAACGCCAAGCCCTCAATGTTTATCGTATGGAATTGCTCGGAGCAAAGGTCACCGGAGTCGCATCGGGTACCGGCACACTCAAAGATGCGGTGAACGAAGCATTCAGGCAGTGGGTCGCGAGTGTAGAGGACACGTATTATCTGCTTGGTTCTGTGATGGGTCCGCACCCCTATCCCACGATAGTTCGAGATTTTCAGAAAATTATTGGAGAAGAGACAAAAAGCAGACATTATGAATTAGAAGGGAAACTTCCTGATTGTATTATCGCCTGTGTTGGTGGTGGATCAAATGCCATGGGAATATTCTATGATTTCATTTCGGAGAAAAATGTTCGCTTGGTAGGGGCTGAGGCGGCAGGAAAAGGAGTGGATACGGAACTTCATGCAGCAACAATCACAAAAGGGACTCCGGGTATCTTTCACGGAATGAAATCATATTTTTTACAGGATGAACAGGGGCAGATTATGCCGGTTTATTCTCTGTCTGCAGGACTTGATTATCCGGGCATCGGGCCGGAACATGCAGCTCTTTATAGCACGGCAAGAGCAGAGTATCTCCCTGTAACAGATGAAGAGGCCGTTTGTGCCTTTGAAGTACTCTCAAAAACAGAAGGAATCATTCCTGCGATTGAATCTGCTCACGCTCTTTCCGCAGCGTTTAAGATTGCAGGAGAAATGAGTGCTAATCAAAGCATCGTTGTTTGTCTTTCGGGGAGAGGGGATAAGGACGTTTATCAAATCGCAAGATACAGAGGGGTGAATCTACATGAATAGAATTGAGATGCTGTTTGAAAAGATTAAAAACAAAGGAGAAAAAGCTTTGATCACCTTTATAACCG
This sequence comes from Eubacteriales bacterium, assembly GCA_028693645.1. Classification (GTDB taxonomy): domain Bacteria; phylum Bacillota; class Clostridia; order Peptostreptococcales; family Anaerovoracaceae; genus STD2-154. The sequence goes on from JAQUUY010000027.1 coordinate 9,256, forward strand.
CCGGTGATCCAGACCTTGATACGACAGAAAGGCTTGTTTATGCCATGGAAGAAGCGGGTGCAGATATTATAGAGCTTGGCGTTCCGTTTTCTGATCCTGTTGCCGAAGGGCCGATTATACAGGCCGCAAGTGGGCGAGGATTACAAAGTGGTACAAAGTTAAGTGATATTTTTATGCTGGTTGCACGTTTGCGATGCAGAACACAAATGCCATTGCTGTTAATGATGTATCTCAACTCAATCTTTCGATTTGGGCCGGAAAAATTTTTCGAAGAGTGTTCGAAAAACGGAATCGACGGAGTCATCGTTCCGGATATGCCCTTTGAGGAAAAAGATGAAATTGCCGTATTCGCAGAAAAATACAACGTCTTGCTTATTGATCTCGTTGCACCGACATCAAAAAAACGCATAAAAATGATTGCTTCACAAAGCCGAGGGTTTTTGTATTGTGTTTCTTCACTCGGCGTGACGGGCCAAAGAAGTAGCTTTTCAACAGATTTTAAGTGTTTTTTCGAAGAAATCGATCGGCATTCCAACGTGCCGACGGCGATAGGATTTGGAATTTCAACAGCCGAGCAGGTCAAAGAATTGCGAGGATACGCTACGGCTTTGATTGTTGGCAGTGCCATCGTAAAAATCGTTGAAGCATATGGCAAAGATTCCGTTATGGAAGTAAAGCGTTTTGTCAGGGAATTGAAAGCAGCATTAAACGAGAAATAAAACGTTTTTGCAAATAAAAAATCCATTGTGCTAAACAATGGATTTTTCTAATTTTTTTGTTGGTTTTTTAGACGGCTCTTGTAACCTTGCCGGAACGGATGCATCTGGTGCAAACGTTTTTCTTGGTAACTGCGCCGTTTTCTTCAACTCTGACAGTCTGGATATTGGCGTTCCATTTCCTTCTTGTATGTCTGTTGGAGTGGCTCACGTTATTACCGGATACCTGTCCTTTACCACAGATTTCACATTTATTTGACATTCCTTACACCTCCCTTGACTGTTTACTGAAGTATTTCAAGCTTGACAGCGATATTTCGCAGGCTGAACAAACGATATTATAACATAGGAATCTGGACATGTAAAACAATTTTTATAGTTTTTTGTCTTGCACCTAAAGAAAAAATCTTTTCCAAGTTCATAAAACGCCCGGAGCAAATATCGTAAATGCTTTTTGTTTATGATATACTAAAAAAAGAAAAAAGGAAAGGGGTCTGAAGACTTTGCTATATAAAATCGATGAGGAAAATGGAAGCATATCGGTCAGCAGAAGCGTCATCGCAAGGATTATATTTGAAGTGCTTGCAAAAGCTGACGGCCGAGTTTTCCCGGCGACCGCAAAAGGAAAAGTGATTCAACTCAAGCAAAAGCACGGAGCCTACGACGGAAAAGATCTCTTTGAAATCAATATGGGCGATCAAGGTCTTGATATCAAGCTTTCTATTGTGATTCGCTTTGGAACGAGCATCGCTATCGTCACAGAACAGTTAATTCATGACATTAAACAAGAGGTAGAGACTTATGCCGGCATAAGGCCAAACAGCGTTGCCATTGTTGTCACCGGAATGCTCGCAAAAAGGACAGCACCTCGAAATATTGAAATAAAAAGGTAGCCTGATGCAAATAACGGACAAGATTACAACAATCAAAGGAATTGGCCCCAAAAAGGCAAGTGCCTTGGAACGATTAAAGATCCGCACCTTAGGCGATCTTCTTTTTTATTACCCGCGCGAATACCAAGACAGAAGACAAATCCAAACGATCAAGAGTTTGAAGGATGGAGACACGGCATCGATTCGAGCACGTATTGTGCTTCTGGTTCCCGGAGGGTTTCGCGGGAAGAGAACACTGCAAGTCTTGGTAACGGATGACACCGGTGAACTGTCGGTCGTTTTTTTTAAAGCGGACTATCTAATCAAGCAGCTTGAAAAGAATCAAGAATACGAGCTTTATGGTAAGGTGACCGAACGTGCCGGTCGTTTGCAGATGGTTCATCCGGAAATAGAACGAAAAAGCGGATTGACGGAACAAGGAAAAATCCTACCGCTCTATCCTTTGACCGAAGGTATTTCTCAGAAAGATCTCAGAAAATGGATCAAGGAGTCCTTTTCTCTTGTGAAAGAGCTTCCTGAGCTGCTTCCCGAAGCAATGCGTCTGAGAAATCGTCTCTGCAGCTTGTCTTATGCCATTGAAAACATTCATTTTCCAGAAGATCCGCAAAAAATGAGAGAAGCAAAATTTCGACTTGTTTTTGATGAATTCTTAGAATTACAGTTAGGACTGCTGTCTATGAAAGAACGAGTCTTTGGTGCTGCGGAGGGAATTTCTTTTTCGAAAACAAAAAAGATGTGCGAGTTTACGCAGACGCTGCCCTTTTCCTTGACCGGAGCGCAAGCTCGTGTGCTTGCCGAAGTCGAAACAGACATGGAATCGAAGCGTATCATGAATCGCTTGATTCAAGGCGATGTCGGCTCGGGAAAAACGGCTCTTGCGGCAGCGGCAGCCTACAAGGCAATAAAATCCGGTTTTCAGGCTGTTATGATGGCTCCGACAGAAATCCTTGCCGGTCAGCATTATGAAACCCTGACGAGCTTATTTTCGCCATTGGGAGTGAAGGTAGGCTGTTTGACAGGAAGCCTGGCGGCAAAAGAAAAAAAGGCTCTTCTATTAGATATCCAAGAAAAAAGAATTGACTTTTTGGTTGGAACTCATGCCTTGATTCAGCCGCAAGTCACTTTTAAAAAGCTTGGACTTGTTATTACCGATGAGCAGCACCGATTTGGAGTCAGACAAAGAAGCTTGCTGCAACAGAAAGGGAACAATCCGGATGTCCTCGTCATGACAGCGACGCCGATACCGAGGACGCTCGCTGTTATCCTTTATGCCGATCTTGATATTTCCGTCGTTGATGAGCTGCCGCCGGGCAGAAAGCCTGTAATAACGAAAGCTGTGACTTCGTCAAAGCGCGAAGATGCCTATACCTTTGTCCGGGAGGAGATTGCGAAAGGCCGACAGGCCTACGTTGTGGCTCCGCTAATTGAAGAATCGACGGAGATTGAGGCGAAATCCGCGAAACAACTGTTTGAAGAACTATCCGGGCATTTCCCCGGAGTACGGGTCTGTTTGCTTCATGGGACTATGAAACAAACAGAAAAGGACCATGTGATGGAACTCTTTGCAAAAGGTCAGGCGGATATTCTTGTATCGACCGTCGTGATTGAAGTGGGAATCAATGTTCCGAATGCAAGCATCATGGTAATCGAAAATGCTGAGCGCTTCGGCTTAGCCTCTCTGCATCAGCTGAGAGGAAGGGTGGGAAGAGGCGCAGAGCAGTCCTATTGTTTTCTCGTTACCGAGGGAAAAACAGAACAGTCGAAGGAGCGAATCAAAATACTCTGTGAAACAAACGATGGTTTCCTAATTGCTGAAAAGGATTTGCTGTTGCGTGGACCGGGCGAGTTCTTTGGTTTTCGTCAACACGGACTCCCGGAGTTAAAACTGGCAGATCCCAGCAAACATCTTTCCATTCTCGAAATTGCAAGGAAAGAAGCCTTTTTCGTACTTGAAACGGATCCTGATCTGGAAAACGAAGAAAATGCGGAACTCAAAAACAGAATGCAGATGCTCTTTGAAGACGTTGAAGGCCTCAGTATATAATCAGTTGCTATTTTTTGCTATTATGTTAAAATAAAAAAAGGAAAGGGGCAGATCACATTGCGCATAATTTCAGGCGAATTAAAGGGAAGGCGTCTTCAGACCCCCGGAGACAACGAACCGATCCGTCCAACGACCGACCGTGTAAAAGAAGCAGTATTCAGTATGGCAGCGCCATATTT
>JAQUUY010000179.1 GCA_028693645.1 Eubacteriales bacterium
CTCCATCTCGTGGATATCGGAGAATGAATCCAAAAAGGTGTGCGTTTTCTGCAAGCCATTTACCTTCTTTTGTTGCTCCAAATCGATCGGTCAACTGATAATCGACAGAAGCCGCGCTTACATCAACAGCAAGTCCTGTTTGATGCTCGCTTTGGCCCGGTTTTGCACTGAATGTCGCTGCCGCGGCCTCTCCTTGATTCGCAACATAGCTCTCCCAGAGCATTTGTTGGAATGAGTAAGAGCGAAATGCCGTCGTCATCACAATCGCAAGGTCCTCTTTTTGAGCCGCCTCAATCATTTGATGGAAATAGCCCGCGGCCTCTTCTCTCATATAGCGACAAGATTCGCTTCGATCAGCAGCATAATACTTAATTGCGGTGAGATCCTCCGGACGGTAAGACTCATCAACAGGATGCGTCTTATTCACGAGGAGTAAAAGACCTCGTGAGGCATCCTCGCGTACCGCATCCATCCGTTCTCCGGCAAGAAGAGCCGTTGTTTCGGGTTCCGGTTCAGGTATTTTTTCCGTTTCCGGTTCTATCGGTTTTTCAGTTTCCGACTTGTCTGTTTTTTCGACGCCTTCAGGAATTACATATTCTCCTTCGACTCCGATGAGCCAAGGGCTGTCGCTGAAAAGAAACTGTCCTGCGGTAATCGGTTCGTGCGTTTCTCCGCTCTTTATTGCCCGATCATGCGCAAAGGCTGCTCCCGAGAGAAATGCACTCTCAAGTACGATAAGCCCAAAGAGACAAAGCAAAATGAGCTTCCTGACAAGATCTAAGGAATGCAAGCTTTCTGCGATTTTTTTTATCAGTGTTTGCATGATCATTGTCCGTCACGTTCTCCCGCATCTTAATGAATAATTGTATCTTATTTTTGCATACTTTTCAAGACAAATCAGAAGAGCAATCTATGCTTTCAAGAAAAGGGTATTTCAGCGATTTGAACTAAATAAGGAGCAGATTGCTCTGCTCCTTAAAGGTTTTATTTGTTTCGCGTCGGGAATTACATCATTCCCATGCCGCCGCCCATGCCGCCCATAGGCATTGATGGTTCATCCGCCTTGATTTCAACAACACTGGCTTCAGTGGTCAAAAGCATTGCGGAAACGGAAGCTGCATTTTGCAGTGCGGATCTTGTGACCTTTGCAGGGTCTACGATACCGGCATCTACCATGCTTTCATATTTTTCGGTGACAGCATTAAAGCCGATTCCTGCTTTTTCTGCCTTGACCTTATCAACAACGACCGAACCTTCGAGGCCTGCATTGTTGGCAATCTGTCTGATTGGTTCTTCTAGCGCTCTCATGATGATAGCCGCACCGGTCTTTGTGTCGCCGAAGAGTCCATCAACATATTCTTTCACTTTGGGGATGACATTGACGAAGGCTGTTCCGCCGCCGGCAACGATTCCTTCTTCAACAGCCGCTCTGGTCGCATTCAACGCGTCTTCGATGCGAAGTTTTCTTTCTTTGAGTTCGGTTTCTGTTGCTGCGCCGACTTGGATAACAGCTACGCCGCCGGAAAGCTTCGCGAGTCTTTCTTGAAGCTTTTCTTTGTCAAAATCAGAAGTCGTTTCTTCAATCTGCGCTCTGATTTGATTGATGCGTTTTTTAATTTCATCAGCATTGCCTGCGCCGCCGACAATCACGGTGTTTTCTTTATTTACCTTGACGGTATCTGCGGTTCCGAGCATGTCAAGTGTCGCTTCTTTGAGGTCATAACCCAACTCTTCGGCGATAACGATACCTCCGGTCAAAGCTGCGATATCAGCCATCATAGCTTTTCTTCTGTCTCCGAATCCGGGTGCCTTCACTGCAACGCAATCAAAGGTGCCACGAAGTTTATTGACAACGATAGTGGCAAGAGCTTCGCCCTCAACGTCCTCAGCAATGATGAAGAGTTTTCTTCCCTGCTGAACAATCTGCTCCAAAACGGGAAGGATTTCCTGAATGTTGGTGATTTTCTTGTCTGTCAGCAAGATATATGGGTTGCTCATAACAGCTTCCATTTTTTCCGGATCGCTGACCATGTACGGAGAAAGATATCCTCTGTCGAATTGCATTCCTTCGACAACTTCGAGGGTTGTTCCCATCGATTTTGATTCTTCTACCGTGATAACGCCATCTGTTCCGACCTTTTCCATTGCTTCTGCAATCAGGTTTCCGATTTCTTCGTCAGCAGCAGAAATGGACGCAACCTGTGCGATGTCCTCTTTGCCTTTGACGGGAATTGCAATATTTTTGATTTCTTTTACTGCTACATCAACGGCTCCTTGGATTCCTTTTTTTAGAACCATCGGATTTGCTCCGGCAGCAACATTTTTGAAGCCTTCTCTGATGATGGCCTGTGCAAGCAAGGTCGCTGTGGTCGTGCCGTCTCCGGCTACATCGTTGGTCTTTGTCGCTACTTCTTTTACAAGCTGCGCGCCCATGTTTTCAAACGGGTCGTCAAGTTCGATTTCGCGAGCAATGGTCACACCGTCATTTGTGATGAGCGGGCTTCCGAATTTCTTCTCAAGGAGAACATTTCTTCCTTTGGGGCCTAATGTAACCTTAACGGTATCAGCAAGCTGGTCGACTCCCGACAGCAGCTTTTTTCTTGATTCTTCACCAAAATTAATTTCTTTTGCCATTTTGTAAACACCCTTTCTTAAAATAAATCGCCGTATCAGCGCGCGGAAATAGTTTCGTTTATACGATTGCTAAGATGTCTCTTTGCGATACGATCATATATTCCTGACCGTCATATTTGATTTCAGTGCCTGCGTATTTCGAGAAGATTACGATATCGCCGACCTTGACCTCCATTTTCACTTCTTTGCCTTCAACCATTC
>JAQUUY010000180.1 GCA_028693645.1 Eubacteriales bacterium
TGCAGTTTGTCAATCAGATAGAAAATCGAGCTCAGAACCATTCCAACGACTGTCGCAAGAGCCATTCCTTTAAGCTGGACTTCTCCAAGCTGGATAAAGGCTCCGCTTAACCCTGTTACAAAGACAACGGCCGTCAATGCGAGGTTTCTCGAACGGCTGTAATCTACTTTTTCTTCAACGAGCAAACGGATACCGGAAGCAGCGATCATTCCATAAAGAAGGAAGCTGACTCCGCCCATGACCGGATTCGGGATGCTCTGAATAGCAACGGAAATTTTACCGATAAACGCGATTAAGATGGAAAAGACAGCCGCGCCGCCAATGACCCAAACGCTGTATACCTTTGTGATTGCCATAACGCCAATGTTTTCACCATAGGTGGTCGTCGGTACCGCGCCTGTGAAACCCGAAAGGATGGTAGAAATACCATCACCAAGCAGTGATCTGTGAAGTCCGGGATCTTTGACAAGATCTTTGCCAACGATTCTTCCTGTGACAAGCTGATGTCCAATGTGCTCTGAAATGACGACCAGCGATGCCGGCAAGATAATCAGGATCGAATTAAGATCAAAGATAGGTGTTTGAAACTCGGGCATCTGGAAGAAGGCTGCTTCAGAAACTTTCGTGAAATCGACAAGTCCAAGAGCAAGTGCCAGCAGATACCCTACAATAATTGCAATCAAAACCGGAATGACGGCAAAGAATTTTTTAAATAAGACCGAGCCAAATACTGCAACGAGAAGCGTAACTGCGAAAACCAGAACCAACTTGGGATCGATTTCGCTATAACCACCGGCAGGATTCAGTAGAAGTCCTCCCATGGATGCTGCTGTTCCGGACAACTCCAGTCCGATTAGTGCAACGACGGGGCCCATCGCGGCGGGCGGAAGCAAAACACTGATCCATTTGATGCCGAACAGTTTGATTAGCAGTGCGGCGAGGCAAAATACAACACCGCAAGCTACGAATCCACCGAGAGCATAACGATATCCGAGATCAGGGTTTCCTAAGATCAAGAATGTCGGAGCTAAGAATGCAAAGCTCGAACCGAGAAACGCCGGTGCTTTTCCTTTTGTCAGGAAAATAAAGATCAGCGTTCCGATGCCGTTCATCAATAAGACAACAGCGGGGTTGATTCCAAACAACGCGGGCACCAATACCGATGCGCTGAACATCGCAAAGAGGTGCTGGATACTAAGAGGGATCCCTTTTGAAAGAGGGACTCGCTCTTCGACTTGGATGATTTTTTTCATGGTTGCCATTTTGTTCCTCCTAAATAATGTGTGATAATTGCTATGCGATAAAATATAAATTAATATTTAAGCGACTATTTGCTTCACAAGCAGGGCGTTGCAAGGCATTGCCTTTTTAACAGCATTATTTTTCACTAAGCTGTTTGTAATAGGAATAATTCTTTTTCGCCTCTTTCTCGGCTTCCGCGAAAAGAGTTTTTGCGTTTTCCGGGAACGTGATATCGAGAGACGAATAGCGCACTTCTCCGGCGAGGAATTCTCGGAACGGCAGCACCGGTTCTTTGGAATCCAAGCTAAAGGGCTTTTCGTTTTCCGGGTTGTAACGATAAAGCACCCAATACCCTGCTTTGACCGCTCGATCCATTTCTTCTTGCGCGGAAGCCATACCCGTTTTGATTCCGTGAGAAATGCAAGGGGTATAAGCGACAATCAGTGAGGGCCCCGGATATTTTTCTGCTTCGGTAATGGCTTTGATTAACTGTGCGGGATCGGCACCCATTGCCACTGATGCAACATAGCCATTCCCGTAACTCATCATTTGTTTTCCCAAGTCCTTTTTGGGGCTCTTTTTCCCCGAACTTTGGAATTGAGCCACCGCACCGAGGGGGGTCGCTTTGGATGACTGCCCGCCTGTGTTGGAATAGACTTCGGTGTCGATTACAAATACATTGATGTCTTCCCCCGAAGCAAAGACGTGATCGAGTCCACCGTAACCGATATCATAAGCCCAACCATCTCCTCCAAACATCCAGATTGTCTTTTTCCCAAGTTGATCTTTGCTTTTCAGGATTTCGGCCAGCAGTTCTTCTTTTCGCTTACAGGTATCGCTATCAGCAGCGTTGCCGACCGAGCTTCCCACCTGTTCCTTTTCTAAAACGGCAATCAGTTTTTTGGATGCCGCTTGCGACCCATCAAGGTCATTATAGTTGTCGAGCCAATCTTGGATAGCGCTTGTAAGAGTTTCGCTTGTTGCGCCGTTTTCAAGAAGCCCGTTTAATTCTTCGATTTTTTCTTTGACTCTTTCGCGTTGTTGTTTTACCGATAAGCACATGCCGAGACTAAATTCTGCGTTGTTTTCGAACAGAGAATTCGACCAAGCCGGGCCTTTTCCTTCTTTGTTTGTTGTATAAGGTACGGAAGGCATCGATGCACCCCAAGCCTGAGAGCAGCCTGTTGCATTCGCCCAATACATCCGATCTCCGTAAAGTTGTGTGAGCAGTTTGGCGTAAGGCGTCTCTCCACAACCGGCACAGGCTCCGGAAAACTCGCAAAGCGGCTGCTTAAATTGGCTGCCTTTCACTGTGGCAGGGTCAAACATCCCCTCTTTTTCGCTGAGAGAAAGGCCATATTCCCAATGCTTCTCGCTATGGTAAAAATCAACATCGACCGGCTCCATCGTGAGTGCTTTCCCCTTGACAGGGCAAACCGCGGCGCAGCTTCCGCAACCGGTGCAGTCAAGGGCACTGACTTGCAATGTATATTGGTAGGTACTCAGGGTTTTTCCCTTTGCCTGAGTTAGCTCAAAGCCTTCGGGGCTTTCCTGTGCTTCTTTTTCGTCAAGCAAGTAGGGGCGAATGAC
>JAQUUY010000181.1 GCA_028693645.1 Eubacteriales bacterium
GGCATTGAAAATGACATTGATTTCATTGCGGCATCTTTTATTCGCAACGCTGACAATGTATCTGAAATCAAAAAGATCTTGGCGGAAAACGGTGGAAAAAATATTCGGATTATCTCAAAAATCGAGAACGCCGAAGGCATAGAGAACATTGATGAAATCATTGCCATATCGGATGGTATCATGGTGGCCAGAGGCGACCTTGGTGTTGAAATTCCGATGGAACAGGTTCCATTAATCCAAAAGAAGATCATCAGCAAATGCAATTTGGCGGGAAAACCGGTTATCACGGCAACCCAGATGCTCGATTCCATGATGCGAAATCCAAGACCGACCAGAGCAGAGGTCGCGGATGTGGCCAATGCTATTTTCGATGGGACGGATGCGATTATGCTTTCCGGTGAAACGGCTTCCGGAAAATATCCGGTGGAAGCGGTGGAAACGATGCGCGAAATCGCTATGACGACGGAAGCAGAACTGGATTATGAAGAACTTTTACAGGATCGTACAAAAATCAAGGACAGCGGTATCACGGATGCCATTGGTTATGCTACCTGCACGAGCGCACAAGGCTTAAAGGCAGCGGCATCCTGACACCGACGACATCCGGTTATACGCCGACGGTGGTCTCCAAATTCAGACCGAAAGCGCCAATCATCGCTACGACATCGACAAATCGAGTGGCAAGGCGGCTTGCCTTGAATTGGGGCGTTTTTCCGATTGTAATACCGCGTAGTGAGACAGTCAGCGATAGCATTGCGGAATCCATTCAGAAAGCAACCGCAGTCGGCATCGTCAAAATCAATGACTTAATCATCATTACCGCCGGTGTTCCAATGGGCATTGAAGGCAACACCAACTTGATGCGAGTCCATGTCATTGGCCGAGATATTTAAGATAGGGCTTCAAATAACTGTTTTTATTTTATAAAAGGAGAGAACAAACTATGTTAATGCAAGAAATCACCGCAGAATTAATCGAATCATGGAAAGCTACTTACATGGAGAATAGGCCGAATCTGAAAGCGAACAGAAAAAGCGGTCTTGAAATCGTAGAGTATTTGAAACAAAAATATCCCGTACAAGAGGAAAACAGCGAGGCAATAAAAAAGGTATTACTCTTCAATGTAATGCAAAATGAGTGTCACAGAGATAAACTCCCTGAGGGAAAAGAACCGGTACCGGTAGGTTTCATCCTTGAAAACGAAGGAAAGGGAAAGCTTCTTTATGAGAAGCAGGACGATGTGTTCAACGGGAAACAGATTGTTATCGGCGTCGAAGTTGAAACCGGATTCTTTTTTGTCGAGGGAAGCAGCCTGCTGTGGGATGAACTTTTTGCCTTTAGAGGTTTAGATGAGGAAGATTTGGACAATTTTTATCTTGTCGCAGAATACATTGCTTGCTTGGAAAAATTCGGACAGTAATTAAAGATCAAAAAATCGCTGCACCGGAAAGAAAAGAGGCGGATTATGATTCACGATATCGAACCGAGAATATTTTATAATCATTTTGAAAACAAAAAGCCGGAGATGAAGGACCTGTTCCTTTCCTACGAGGGCGATACTGTGCTCGTGAAAGAAGACAAGGATAAACTTTGGTATCCGTCTTTTGCTGATTTTGAAGCGGGATATCCTCGCTTGATTGATGACGCAAAGTTTCTTTTTACGGTAGATGATATCAATTATTATCTGATCGATGAAAAGGGTCTCGATACGGCGGACGGATGGACGTATGTGCCGACTACGAGATTTAGGACGGAAGTAAAATATTGGCGTTCCTTTGCAGGTTCGGTGGGATGGCAGCTCAACCGCTGGTATGGCAGTCATCGTTTCTGCAGCAAATGCGGAAAGCCCCTGAAGCATTCGGATAAAGAACGGATGCTTTATTGTGCTTCCTGCGGGTTCCAAACCTATCCGACGATTTCTCCCTGTGTGATTGTGGCAGTTTATGACGGCGAACGCCTTCTTTTGGCTAAGTACGCAGGTCGGGAAAATACGAGGTATGGGCTGATTGCGGGATTCACCGAAATCGGAGAGAGCCTGGAACAGACTGTCCACAGGGAAGTCAAAGAGGAAGTAGGGCTTAAGGTCAAAAATCTGAAATTCTACAAAAGCCAGCCATGGCCCTTCACAGACACGATTCTCGCAGGTTTTTTTGCAGAGCTTGACGGAGACGATACCATCACACTTGATGAAGAGGAACTTTCTGTGGGCGTTTGGATGAACAGAGACGAGATCGCACCCGAAGAACTGAAAATAAGCCTCACCGGAGAGATGATAGAAGCGTTCCGAACCGGAACTGTGAAATTATAGCGAAAGATAAGAAATCAGGAGGAAGAATAGCATGAAATTTTGTTGGAGTACCTTAATGGTAAATAATATGGATGAATCACTAAAATTTTATCAGGAGATTGTTGGGCTTCCCTTAAACCGAAGATTTCCGGCAGGCCCTGGCGTTGAAATCGCTTTTTTAGGCGAGGGAGAGACCCAAATAGAACTAATCTGCAATGAAGCAATCAAAGCGGACAATGTTGGACAAAGCATTTCCTGGGGATTTGAAGTTGATACCCTCGATGAAATGACAACAGTGCTTAAAGAAAAAGGAATTGAGATCCACAGTGGTCCTTATCAACCAAACCCCCACGTGAAGTTTTTCTATGTTTTGGATCCCAACGGGCTAAAAATACAGTTTGTTGAAAATGTTAAAAGCGCATAGGTATCAGCGTAGTATAATCTTCAACAGAAGCGTTGTTTAAAAACAGTTGAATCACTTGTTGACCGAGCGGATCAAGTAAAGGAGTATTGAATTTCTCGACTTCTCTTTTGAAAAA
>JAQUUY010000028.1 GCA_028693645.1 Eubacteriales bacterium
ATTTTTGCACAAGGATTTCATTAGCGGCGTTGAGAACGACAGGGTAACTGCCACCTTTAGTAATCGCTTCGTAAGCCAAGCCGAGACAGCGAAATACCTTTGTGTCTGCCTGCTCAAAACTCAATTGCCCCAACTTGAAAAAATCAACACTTGAAAGATTGTTTTCGATTCGATTCGGATAAGTGAACGAATAGGAGATTGGTACTCTCATATCGGGAACCCCCAGCTGTGCAATGATTGAATGATCGATAAATTCAACCATCGAATGCACAATGCTTTCTTTATGAACGAGAACCTCAATCTGTTCGGGCAAAACATCGAAGAGCCATTTTGCTTCTATCACTTCGAGCCCTTTGTTCATCATTGAAGCGGAATCGATTGTGATTTTGGCGCCCATCGTCCAGTTGGGATGTGCCAAAGCCTGCTCAATCGTGACCGCCGCAAGCTGCTTAAGATTATACCCGCGAAAGGGTCCTCCGGAAGCCGTAAGAAGAATTCGTTTGATTTTTTGACCGCTATTGCCTGCGAGAGATTGGAAAATCGCACTATGTTCGCTGTCAACAGGCAAAAGAGACACACCCTCTTCTTTGACCGCGTTCATAATCAATTCGCCTCCGGCGACAAGAGTTTCTTTGTTTGCCAAGGCAATCGATTTTCCGCTTCGAATCGCTTGATAGGTCGGAGCGAGTCCCCGCATGCCTACAAGCGCATTTAAAAGCAAGTCGCAGTCTATTTTCTCCGCGATTTCTATCAGACCTTGTTCGCCGCTGACGATTTCTGTTTTAGGAAACTCTTTTTTGAGAAGAACAGCGTCCTTTTCGTCCAAAACACAAACCGCATCCGGTGAAAATTTGCGAATCTGTTCTTTCATAAGTGGAAGATTCTTACCGCAAGTCAAAGCAGCAACCGAAAACAACTCCGGATTTTTCTCTATAATATCTAAAGCCTGGGTCCCGATCGAACCGGTCGAGCCTAAGATGGTTATCTTTTTCATCGTTTTCCTTTATTACACAACAAACAAAATATAATAATAGATTAGCGGCGCCGTAAACAGGATACTGTCAAAACGATCCAATACACCGCCGTGTCCGGGAATCAGATTACCATAATCTTTGATTCCCATTTTCCTCTTGAAGATGGATGCGGTAAGATCTCCAAATTGTGCAACGACAGCTCCAAGAAAGCCGATAACAAGGCAATGGTAGAAAAGTTCCGGTGCCAAAAACCATCCGAATCCGGCACAAAGTGCAATGCTTCCCAAAGTTCCTCCGATTGCACCTTCGATTGTTTTTTTCGGGCTGATTTTGGGGCAAAGTTTATGTCGGCCAAATAGGAACCCTGAAAAATAAGCAAAGACATCGGTTCCGAACGCACTGAAAAGGACGAGCCAAAGAAGAATCGGGGTTTTTGTCCCATCAATTAAGTAGACATGGAACGAAAAATAAACGACATAAAAAGCTCCTGTCATTGTAGCCATTGCATCAGAAAGAACTCTTTCTTCGATTCGAAATAAGTAGAGTAAACTCGCAACCGTCACTCCAAAGAACCACAGCATATATAGTTCGGAGCTGGGATAAAGGTATCCGATTCCATAGAGGGCAAGAGCGGCAGCGTATCCAATCGGCTTACACGGTTTAATCCCGATGGTTTCAAAGCCTTTATAGAATTCTCTCACACCGAGAACGGCAACCGCCAGACAAAAAAGGCAAAGAGCCAAGCCTCCAAAGTATATGAACGCTAACAGGGGCAACATCATAAGCCCTGAAAGGATCCTTGTTTTCATTTTAATATACCTCCAAAACGACGTGTCCTACCCTGATACTCCTTGATACATTCTTCAAGGCGTTCCGGTGTAAAATCCGGCCACAAAACATCCGGGAAAATCAATTCACTGTAGGCTGTCTGCCAAAGCAAAAAATTAGAAAGTCTGAGTTCTCCGCTCGTCCTGATGACCAAATCAGGATCCGGAAGATCCGCAGTATATAGTTTTTTCGAAAAAAGTTCGGGGGTAATATCTTCAGGCAAGAGATTCCCTTCGGCCGTTTCTTTTGCAATCGCACGTACCGCTTTAAGGATTTCATCTCTCCCCCCATAATTCAAGGCAATGTGAAAACAAAGGCCGGTATTATCTTTGGTTCGTTCCATTGCTTCCTCGAGTTTTTTTACGGCCTCTTTCGGCAAAAGACCATAATCTCCAAGAATACTGACTTTAACATTGTTTTGATGAAGTTCGGCCAATTCTTTGTCCACATAATAAATGAGTATCTTAAAAATACCTCCGACTTCATCTTGCGGACGTTTCCAATTCTCGGTTGAAAAAGCATAGACCGTCAAATGCTCGATTCCAAGAACCGATGATTTTTTTACGATTTCTTTTAGCGCCATCATTCCCGCATTATGTCCGGCAAGTCTGGGCAATCCTTGTTTTTTTGCCCATCGGCCATTTCCGTCCATAACGATTGCGACATGCTTCGGCATTTGCTTCTCATCCAATGTTTTTTCACCTCTATTCAAGTGAGGACGGTTCTTTCCGGAACCGTCCTCTCAAATCTTTTATTTGTAAGCATCCGGTATCCTACAAACAGTCAAGTACTGGACGCCCTCTTTTTCCTGCTGCCTTATGACACGCGGGAACCCTTCATTTTCTTTGTTGTTTGGAGGTGCAGATTCGATTACTTCAAATGCAACACCTTGTGTCGTCAGCTCCTGCTCTGCTTCTACAAGAAGCCTTCCCAAAAGATCTATCATTAGACCTCCATGATTTCCTTTTCTTTTAATGCTACAATCTCATCAATCTCTTTGATGCACTGATCTGTTTTCTTTTGGATTTCTGCAAGCTCCGCTTTCACATCATCTTCGGTCAGTTCTCCGGATTTTTCTTGCTTTTTTACTTCCTCGTTGGCATCTCTGCGTTCATTACGAACCGCAATTTTCGAATCTTCTCCCATTTTTTTGACGGTCTTTGTCAGTTCTTTTCTTCTTTCCTCCGTCACCTGAGGAACGCCAAGACGAATACTTTTTCCATCATTGGAAGGGTTGATTCCCAAATTGGCCATATTAATAGCCTTTTCAATATCGGAAATAGATTTTGGATCAAAGGGGGTGATCAAAAGAGTTCTCGGATCTGGGGACGAAACATTTGAAATATTTTTGAGCGGTGATGGTGCCCCATAATATTCAACAACAATCTTGTCCAGAAGGGCCGGATTCGCGCGGCCGGCTCTGACTGTATTCAGGCCTTCCTTTAAAACGATTTTTGTCTTTCCCATTTTTTGCGCTAACATATCCGTAATTTGGCTCATCTTTTATTCCTCCTTATTTTTTCGTCTATTCGACGATGGTTCCTATTTTTTCTCCGCAAACGGCTTTGATTACATTTTCAGGTTCATTCAAGCCAAAAACATGAATGGGAATGTGGTTGTCCATACAAAGAGAAGCAGCGGTCGAATCCATGACCCCAAGCTCTCTTTCGAGAAGCTCCTTGTGAGTGAGATGTTCGATTTTCTTTGCGTTCGGATTTGTTTCCGGATCCGAATCATAAACCGAGTCCACCTTTTTTGCAAGAAGAATCACGTCAGCTTCGATTTCTGCGGCTCGAAGGGCTGCTGTCGTATCTGTGGAGAAGAAAGGATTTCCTGTTCCTGCAGCAAAAATGACAGCAATGTTTTTATTTAAATGGCTGATTGCCCTTCTTCGGATATAAGGCTCAGCGACTTCTTTCATCTCAATGGCTGACATCACTCTTGTCGGAATTCCGATGGATTCAAACGTATCCTGAAGAGCAAGTGCATTGATACAGGTTGCCAGCATCCCCATATAATCTGCCGTAGCACGATCCATGCTTTTGCTCGTCCGCCCTCGCCAGAAATTACCTCCGCCAACGACGACAGCGACTTGCACTCCCATATCGAGCAGACGTTTTACCTGCCGCCCAACTTTTAGGAGCATTTTTTCATCAAGGCCGCTTTTTGCGCTCCCTGCAAGTGCTTCTCCGCTGATTTTCAATACGACTCTTTTGTACTTTGCCTCCATAAATCCAACCCCGTTTCCTTCTTTAATTCAATAAAAGGACACTATGGCATAGTGTCCTTTTATTATATCACATCATTATACTTAGTTGTTAATCTGTTTTGCTACTTCTTCCGCAAAATTTTCTTCTGCTTTTTCAATGCCTTCGCCTACTTCGAAACGAATCATTTCAACAACTTTGATTGCTTTTCCGATGGTTTTTGCTGTCTCTTCGACGTACTGTGCGACACTGATATCGCCGTTCTTTACGAACTTTTGCTCGATCAGACAGGTTTCCTTGAGTTCTTTTTTGAGTCTGCCGGTTACCATCTTTTCTACGATATCTTGTGGTTTACCTTCATTGAGAGCCTGCTGAATCAAAATGTTCTTTTCGCTTTCAAGATAAGCCGGATCCACACTGGATTCATCAATAAATTTAGGATTCATCGATGCAACCTGCATTGCAACGTCTTTGCCCATAATGGCAACGTCTTCAACCGACGCTTCCGTTTTAAGACCAACGATAACAGCAATTTTTCCGCCGCCGTGGACATAACCGACATAAACAACGCCGGGTTCTTCCAACTTGACGAATCTTCTGATGCTCATGTTCTCACCAATCTTGGCGATTTTCGCATTCAACGCTTCCGCGACAGTACCTTCGCCAAGGTAATTCAATTCCATCAACGCATCAACGTCTTTGGCATCATTTGCCAAGGTCATATCGGAAAGATTCTTTACAAATTCAACAAATTCTTCATTCTTTGCCACAAAGTCTGTCTCTGAATTAACTTCGATTACCGCGGCTTTTTTTGCATCCGCTGAAAAAGCTAACTGAACGAGACCTTGGGAAGCAACTCTCCCTGACTTCTTCGCTGCTTTTGCAAGACCTTTTTCACGGAGCAATTCGATTGCTTTTTCCATATCTCCATCTGTCTCAACAAGAACATTCTTACAATCCATCATTCCTGCGCCGGTTCTCTCACGCAGTTCTTTTACCATACCAGCTGTAACAGCCATATTAATAGCCTCCTTTGCTTAATTACTCTTCTGTAGTTTCTTCGGTCACAACCTCTTCTTCGACAACAGCCGGAGTAGCGGGACCTTCGTCAAATGATTCTCCTTGGTTTGCTTCCATGACAGCATCTGCCATACGGCCGGCAATCAACTTGACTGCTCTGATTGCATCATCATTTGCGGGGATGATGTAATCGACATCGTCCGGGTCACAGTTTGTGTCAACAATACCGATGATAGGAATTCCGAGGATACGAGCTTCCTTGACCGCAATTCTTTCTTTCTTGGGATCGACAATGAAGATTGCGCCGGGCATTCCGCGCATTTCCTTGATTCCTCCAAGGTATTTTTCAAGCTTATCTGCTTCTGCTCTGAGCTTGAGAACTTCTTTTTTTGTAAGAGCTTCGAACGTACCGTCTGTTTCCATGGTTTTAATGTCATTCAGTCTTTTGATACGCATGGAAATAGTTTTATAGTTAGTCAGCATTCCGCCGAGCCATCTTTCGTTTACGAAATAGTTTCCGCATCTGACCGCTTCGTCAGCAATCGCAGCCTGTGCCTGTTTTTTTGTTCCTACGAAAAGGATAGGCTTTCCTGTGCTTGCGACTTCTTTCATGAAAGCATACGCTTCATCAATTTTCTTAACGGTCTTCTGCAAGTCGATGATGTAGATTCCGTTTCTCTCTGTGAAAATGTACGGAGCCATCTTAGGATTCCATCTTCTGGTCTGATGACCAAAGTGGACGCCTGCTTCTAACAGTTGTTTCATAGAAATAATTGCCATGTTATTACCTCCCGGTTTTACTCCTCCATCCCTTATCGTATCGGAACAACCTATTTAGGCACCGGTTCCGGATCTCAGGATGTGCGTGATAGAATGGGGCGGCCGATTTGCCGCAAACCCGCAAATAACTATACAATAAATAGAGCTGAAATGCAAGGGATATTTCCTTCTTTTCGCTTGAAAAAATAAGCTTCCGACGAATCCATTTTCAGCGCAAAAATGCCGTGTATTGTTTTCTTGTGTTCGGGTAAAACCTTTGGCTCACGGTCAGGATCTCACCGTTGTCGAGATTGAGACGATAGCGACTGACCGCCTTTACTTTTTCAAGATTTACGACAAAACTATAATGGCAGCGGCAAAAACGCTCATCCAATCGTTCGTCGAGGCTTCTAAAGCTACCATAGAAACTCAGCACATCTTCCTCAGTGTGTAGGTGGATCTTACGGAGCTCTTTTTCAAAATACACAATGTCTTCCATTCTCACTTTCGTCGTTCCTTGTTTGGTGATGACCGCGAAATATTCTTTCATTTCCCCTCCCGTAACCCACAGCAGTAGAAACCATCTTATTCTCTACTATTTCGACGTTATTCAAGATACATATATTGCATATTTTGAAAATATTTTTTTCAAAATTGAAAATCGGCACAAAAAAGAACGGCCAGCGCCGTTCTTTCTCATTCTTTCTTTCGCCGGAAACGCTATAAAATCGTTTCGTCTCTTCTGTAAGTAATCAGGTCCTCAGCAATCTCATGCACAGCAATGGAAACCGGTTTGTCGATATCGACCTCGGTCAAAGTCGGTTTTCCTTCAATGATATCACGCGCTCTTTTTGCGGCCATTACCGCAAGAGTGTACTTGCTGTCTGCTTTTGTTTTCATAAGTTTGATGGATGGTTCCAACATAGTTCTTACCTCCTATTGATATAAACTAAAGTTCTTCTTTTTTGTATTTTTCAATCAAATCATAAACGTCTTCCGCTACCCGCGAATGTTCCGCTTTAACAATGGCAATGACGCGGTCAACGGCCTCTTTCAGTTCTCCATTTACAACACAGTAATCATATTTATCAATATACGATACTTCTTTTAATGCTTTTCCCATGCGCTCATTGATTGCCGCTTCTGTCTCAGAACCCCTTCTTGTAATGCGTTTTCTTAGTTCGGCCATTGAAGGGGGCAAGATAAAAATGAAAATCGCCTTGGGGTAAGATTGCCTTATCTGCATGGCCCCTTGTATGTCAATCTCAAGAACCACGTCACGTCCTTCTTCAAGGCTTTCCAACACAGGAGCCTTGGGGGTTCCATAGTAATTGCCGAAGACACAAGCGTGCTCCAAAAATCCATCATTTTCTAAGTTTTCAAGAAAGCCTTCTTTGGGAACGAAATAATAGCTTACGCCATCAATCTCACCCGGTCGAGGCTGCCTTGTCGTCATCGAAACTGACAGGTCTATGTTTGATCTTTCCGTCAGGCTCTTACAGATCGTTCCTTTTCCAGCACCGGAAGGGCCCGAAACGACAAACAACAAACCTTTGTGCATATTCATCCTCTTTCTATATTACTGACCATTTAGTATAGTATATTTTTCGAGTAAAATCAAGTTGATTCCCTTATTTCCTATTCGATGTTTTGAACCTGCTCGCGGATTTTTTCAATTTCACTTTTGATTTCCAGAACTAAATTCGTGATTTCGGCATCGTTTGCTTTTGAGCCAATAGTGTTTGCTTCGCGATTCATCTCCTGTACAAGAAAATCAAGCTTCTTTCCATCCGGTTCTTTGCTTTCTTCAATGATGCGATCTAACTGCAAGATGTGGCTGTCAAGGCGAACCAATTCTTCTGTGATATTGCTTTTATCTGCAAAGACAGCGGCTTCTATCAGAATTCTGTCTTCGGGAACAACAAGGGTTCCTCCCAAAAGATCATTGATACGTTCTTTCATTTTTTGCGCATAGGCAGCAACTACGGCCGGTGCGCGTTTTTCAATCCGCTGGATTTTTTCACGGATTAATTCGCCGCGTTTTATAATATCCTCGGTGAGTTTTGCCCCTTCAATCATACGCATTTCATCGAGACGCCTGGCCGCTTCCATGACCGGTATCGACAAACTCTTAAATAGTTCTTCTTCGTCTTCGACATCAGGCATCGCTTTCATGACATCAGGAAGAGAGGCCAGATATTGCAAGGTGATGTCACCTGCCAGATCAAAATTTTCCTGTAATTTCCGCAGATTATCATAATACTGCTTTGCGACAACAGGGTTAAGGCAAATATTCGTATCATCCTCGGTCAGATTTTCGACCATCAGCGAAAGATCAATTTTCCCTCTTCGCGCTACGTCTTTAATCAAAGCCTTTAGACGCTCTTCCGCAAACGAATAGCGTCGAGGCATCTTGACAGAAATGTCGCTATATCGATGATTGACTGATTTTATCTCAGCAACGATGTTTCTTTTTTCATCATTGTATTCACTTCTTCCGAAGCCGGTCATACTCTTTAACATCAGGACCTCCTTTGGCCTATCTAACGTTTTCATTTCAGCGAATCCATGGTATTATTTCATTATACCTTTTGTGCATAAATTTATCTACCAACAATTTCCGTTTTTATGAAACGTTAGAATACAACAAACAGAAAGGTTACTGAAATATATGGCTTATGATGGTTTTGTGACGGCAGCGGTGGTAAAACAGCTGCAAAATACGATCATTGGTGGGAGGATTGATAAAATCTACCAACCGGAAAAAGAAGAACTCCTGCTTTTGATCCATGGAAACGGTACCAAAATCCGTTTGCTTCTCTCCGCAAATGGGGGGAACGCACGTGTTCATTTGACAGAAAACGAATATTCCAATCCCGAAAACCCCAGCGCTTTTTGCATGCTTCTGCGAAAGCATTTTCAAGGCGGCAAGATTGCAGAAGTGCAGCAGGTAGGTTCGGAACGAATCATTGCCATTTCAGTGGAACACCTAAATGAGATGGGCTTTCCTGTACAAAAGACCTTGTTCACCGAGATCATGGGGAAACACAGCAATATTATTGCCGTCGATCAAGAAACAGGGAAAATCATCGATTCCATCAAGCGTATTTCTCCCGATATCAGCAGGGTAAGACAGCTTCTTCCAGGGCTTCCCTATCTCGCCCCCCCAGATCAGGGCAAACGGTCTTTTTATGATGTTGACGAGGCATATTTGGCGACTCTTCTATCAAATATGGCTGATCTTGAAGCGGGAAAGGCTTTATTGAACGGAGTCACGGGTCTTTCTCCCGCGATTTCCTCGGAAATTTGCTATCTTGCCAAAGGAACGACAAGTCTCACGCTTGATTCCGCTTCTTTGTTTTCTGCTCTATCTGGGTTTGTGAAAGCACTCGATCAGCCCAAAGAATCAATCATATACGAAGATAGCAATGGCATCCCTGTTGATTTTCACGTCTTTCCTTTGCACGCGTTAGAAGGATCGCCGTCCCAAAAACTTTTCCCCGGCGCCTGTGAAGCAGTCGACTACTTTTTTTCACACAGAGATTCTGCAAACCGAGTACGCCAAAAATCTTCGGATTTGGTCAAAACGGTGAATGCTGCTTTAGATAAGCTCCTTTTAAAAAAGCAGCGTCTGTGTGAGGATTTGCTTCGTGCAGAAGATGCTGATATCTTTCGCCTTTATGGTGAACTTTTGACCACAGCCCTTCACCAAATCGATGCGGGAGCAGAAAAAGCAAATGTCTTGAATTACTATGACGGCAAGGTGCTTGAGATCCCTCTTGATTCTAAGATTTCAGGAGCAAAAAATGCACAGCGCTATTATAAAAAATACGGCAAGGCAAAGACAGCAATCAAAGAAAAAAACATCCAGCTTGAGGAAGTAAGTGAATCCATTGAATATCTTGAGTCAGTGCTAAGCTTCGCCGAGAACGCTTCCAGCCTCGAAGAAATGATGCTGATCAGAGACGAACTTTCGGAAAACGGCTTTCTCCGAAAGCGTAAAGATAAATACCAGCCTTCTTCAAAGACGAAAATCAAACCTTGCACTCTCCTCACCAGCGACGGTTTCAAGATTCTTGTAGGAAGGAACAATAAGGAAAATGATCGTCTGACATTTAAAACAGCCGATAAACGAGACCTTTGGTTCCATACGAAGGACATTCCCGGCTCTCATGTCATATTAGTAACAGAGGGAAGCGAAGCCAGCGGACAGGCGATTCTTGAAGCCGCCTCCGCCGCTGCCTATTACAGCAAAGCCCGTTCTTCCGAAAATGTCCCTGTCGATTATGTAAAAATTCGCCATGTCAAAAAGCCAACCGGCGCAAAACCCGGCAAAGTCATTTTCACTGATAACCGAACCGTTTATGTGACTCCGCAACTTCCTTCCGGTGAAAAAAAATAGAGCTTTACCCAAAGCTCTATACGCAGAAATTACATTATATGTATATTTAATTACATTTTGTTAATTTCCGCTTGCGCTGTTCACCAGGGCCAAGCTAAAATAAAGATGGCCACCCGGCACAGCGATTTTTCACCGAAAAAGAAAAGAGGTCTGGTCTATGAACGAATCAACCGTAGTTAGAGAAGAATATTGCTACCCTCCGGAAGCAGCGGATATTGTGTGTGTCCTATGTGGAAATCCCGGAACCATTCTTTTCAAAAATGCATTTGTCTGCGAGGACTGTCTGGATTACGTAAAAGAATCACTATTGAAGTAAAATACATTTTTCCACGCATCACTTTTCCCGGAATGGTACATCCCCTTGTACAGAAAACACATCGCTGTGCCGAAAGGCCGAGCTAACCTCGGTCTTTTTTTCTTTGTGTTCTCATTTTCCCTTTTGTTTTTCGTCTTTTTACTGAATAACCGAAGCTTCCGATTTCTTTTTTTGCCAAATCATAATATGCACCGTGGTTAAACGCTATGAGGCCGGCCTTCTCGAGTTCAAGCTTTCCGCTTGGACTCATTAAAGTCTCATCGGCGTGTACGGCAACAACATCGGCCAGAAACATATCATGGGAAGGGAATTCGATGATATCTCGAACCTTACACTCGATGTTAACCGGTGATTCTTCAATCATTGGACAGGAAAGCATTGTCGCGGGAACCGGGGTCAGCCCTCTGTCTTTGAATTTTTTCGTATCTCGTCCTGATTTTACTCCGCAATAGTCCATTGAAGGAGCAAGTTCGCGGTTTGTAAGGTTAATAACAAACTCTCCTGTTCTTTTGATAATCGCATGAGAGTGTCTTGATTTTCTGATCGAAATATATACGATTGGCGGTTCTGTATTCACCGTACCGGTCCAGGCAATCGTGATGATGTTATAGGAAGACGGTTCGTCTCCACAGCTTACCATCACTGCCGGGATGGGATACAACATGGCACCGGGCTTATTCATTGTAATCTTTTTCATTTTCTCATTTTCTCCAATATCATTTCAAATTCGGGCGGCAAAGGGCTTTCAAATTCCATATAACCCCTTCCCGAGGGGTGTTCAAAGCCAAGTTTTTTTGCATGCAAGACTTGACCTTCGACTCCATAATTATTCTTTTTCGGACCGTATAATGCATCGCCGAGCAAGGGATGTTTGATATACGTCATATGCACTCTGATTTGATGCGTTCTGCCCGTCTCCAAGATTGCTTCAATTCTTGTGAATGAACCAAAACGTTCTAAGACATGGTAATGTGTTACCGCTTTTTTGCTGTTTTGGGCCGTGACGGCCATTCTCAGTCGGTTCTTTGGATCTCTTCCAATCGGAGCATCTATTGTCCCTTGATCTTGCATCAGATTATGGTACACTACCGCTTCATAGACTCTTGTGATAGAGTGGGCTGCAAGTTGTTCTGAAAGAGATCTGTGTGCTTTATCATTCTTAGCAACCATCAAGAGGCCGCTGGTATCCTTATCAATCCTATGAACAATACCGGGGCGAAGTACCCCATTAATAGAGGAAAGGCGATCCCCACAATGCCAAAGAATCGCATTGACAAGTGTTCCCTCTGCATTTCCAATTGCCGGATGCACGACCATCCCTTTCGCCTTGTTTACAACAAGAACATCTTCATCTTCGTAGATAATGTCGATTGGAATATCCTGTGCTTTGGCTTCCATGGGGATTGCTTCGTCAATCAGAACAGTGACTTCGTCATGTTCCTTTAGTTTTAGTTTTTTTTGAGTTATAACGAGGCCATTGACCGAAACATTTCCTTTTTCAATCAAACGTTGGATCCCGTTTCGCGACAGATCCTCAACCAAACCGGCCAAGACGGCATCAATCCGCTCTCCTGCTTCCTCATTTTCAATTAGAAATGCGACACGTTCTTGGGATTCCATATTCATGCTTCCATTTCTCAAATTATTTTTTTATTCTTTTTTGCTTCAATAAAAAAAGTATACCAAACAAGAAGAACACATCCCGTTGTGACCGCGATATCGGCAACGTTAAAAACAGGCCAGATCCGAAGATCCAAAAAATCAACGACATAGCCAAGACGGATGCGGTCGATAAGGTTTCCGATTCCGCCTGCGGCAATCAAAGCGAGTCCGAGTAAAAGGAAGCCGCTTTGCTTCTTGCGATTTTTTATAATATAGATAATTAAAATCGAAGAGATGACGGAAGCAAGCAAAATAAAGAGTATTTGCTTCCCTTCCATAATACTAAAAGCAGCCCCCGTATTTTGTACGTAAGTGAGGTGGAAAAACCCCTCAATCACGGGGACTGATTCATGTAAGGCAAATTCATTTTCAATGAGTATTTTTACTGCTTGATCAACAGCAACGATGCAGACGAGCAAGAATAAATAAGGCATCCTATGCTCCGTCTCCGACTCTGATATTTAAAAGTGTCTTTCCTTCGTGGAAGTTCGATTCTTCTCTAATCACTCTTGTAGAAGTGACCGATTTCATTTCCATGATGCTTTTGAGGTCGTCCATATCTTTATCAGCAAAAAGTTCGGCACTCAACACGTCAAACTTTTCAAGTTCAGCTTCGAGAAGTGTCCGATATCTGGTTCGGAAAACATTTAGACGATTGCGAAGTGCCAATGATTCTTCACTCAATCGTTCTACAGACTCCCTCGCTTCACGCGTCAAAAGTTCCGCATCCAATTCCGCATTTTTCAAAAGAATCTC
>JAQUUY010000182.1 GCA_028693645.1 Eubacteriales bacterium
CTTTTCCTTCTCGATCACGGCTGCTTTCAATCTCCGATTCTTTTGCAAGGAGATTGCCCCCCTTGCTTTTTGCGATACGAACCCGTGTCGCCGCTACAGAATAAATCGTTTCGGCAATGCCCTTTGCTCCCGCTTCCGGAAGGCATTCGGCAAGACTGGCAAGTCCCATGGATACGGTGATTTCCTCGACAAATTTTTTTGAGGTTCTGATTTCGTTTCGAATGGTCTCCGCTAAGACAGCCGCTTGATCCTTTGTTGTCGCCGGCATGAAGCAAGCAATCGTAAAGCCGTCAAGGCGAAACAGCAAATCTTTTTCTTCTTTCAACTCAGAAAGCAAATAGACGATACCTTTAAGAACCTGATCTGCCTCCACGTCCCCAAAGAGATATTTAATTCTTGCAATGTTATCGACAGAAATAAATAAAATGCATTTATTTTCAAATTGCTCCGTGCTCCCGCCCTCTTCGAGCTCTGTTTTCAAATATTCTTTAAAAAAGTTTTCGTTATATAGACCGGTCACAGGGCAGGTCGTAATCTTGCCTTGTGTCTGCTCAATATTTTTTTCAAGTCTTTCATTGATTTCTTTGAGTTCCAGCAATTCTTCCTTGAGAATCAGGCTTTCCTGCTGCACGCTCCATAGTTGAGACTGAAAAATGGCAGGGAAGGGCATATCGTACTCTATCGAAAGTCTTTTTACGAGAAGCTCAATCGCCAAAAGCCATTTGATCCCTTTTTCTAAAAAAATGTGTTCAAAGAGCTTTTCCCATAGTTCTATTCCATCATAACTATAATCCGTGATTTCAAAATCATGCTCGCTTGTCGTGATTTGGAAGCCAGTCAGTGCTTCCCTTAAATCTTCTTCACCGTAAGTGGCGGCCAAGCGTTTGAGGACGATTCCGCAGATGCCGGCATATCCTCCGCTTTTTTTAAGGTTTTTCTTGACGACCGTCAGAAAAGCACCGCAATCGAGATCTCGCAGCACCTTGATATGGCCTTTGATATTATCCTTTATGATTGATCCATGCTGCGGCGCAATCATGCGAATGTCCATCAGGAGAAAATTTTCCATAACGGGGCGGAGCACAACATTCGACGGCATATAGTGCTCATGAAAGGTCTTCATTTTTTCAATGTAATCTTCTCCCGCATAAAAATCGAAGTGCGTTGCAAAGGCACCGAACAAATCACTGCTGAAGAGCACCTTGCTCTCTTTGTCATATGTCGTAAAGGCTCCGGGAAAATGAAGGTACGGTGTAGGGACAAATTGAAGTTCTCTCCCCGAAGGAAGGGTGAGTTGAAAGTTATGTTCATCAATAAGATAGTACGGAGAGCTGATTCCGTAATATTGAATGATTGTCTGGACTCTCCAATGTGTCACAACAGTAAACTGCAATCCCTCTTTTTCAAATAAAGGAACCGCCGAGCAAAAATCGGGGTCTTGATGGTGAAGAACCACGTATTTGATGCGCTCAAGAGGGATTATTTTTTTTAGGTTTTCATAAACAATCTCAAAATCCAAAATCGAACCCGGATCAAACAAGACCCCGATACCCTGATCAATCAAAAGGTACGGGTTGCATTGCAATCCGTTACTGTTCTGGTGAGATCCAACCCAATAGATTCCATCAGAAAGTTCGATGTTTCTCATTTCCTGCTCCACTGTTTGTCTCCTTTTTCCATAGCCCTGTTTACAATGATTCGTTTGTAACTATAAGATTATACCACTATTCCCACATTTCTATCAGCTTCGGAGAATCTTTTCTATCCAAAGCCTGCTTAGCAAAATCACGGGTAAATTATTTGAGCTATTATTTAATCCATATTAAAACAGGCGCTCCGTTTCCGGGGCGCCTGTTTTAAGGTCGGAGTAACTGCTCTCTATTTGAGGCAGGCTATTCTGCTATATTTTCATCAAAGCGCTGTACCATCGCGCTGACTTCCGCGCGATTTGCCCCGCCTTGGGGATTCAGGTTTCCGGAGTTGTCTCCCTTTAAGATTCCCGCGCCACAAGCCCACTGCAAGGCGGTATATGCGTAATCGGAAATCCTGCCGGCATCCTGATAGAGTTTGAGGTCGAGTTCCTTATATTTTATCACATCATACCCATCCTTTTTGGCGTAGTTGTACAACAAAACAGCTAATTGTTCCCGGGTAATTTGAGAATTCGGGGCGAAGCGATTTGCTCCTGTTCCTGCTGCAATTCCGTTGTTCGCCGCCCATGCTGCTGCGTTGGCATACCAGCTGCCTTTAGGAATGTCCATAAATTTGTTCTCATAAGACGTGGCATCTCCATTTATGCGGTGAAGGACCGTGATGGCCATCGCCCTTGTAACCGGAGCCTTCGGGCTAAAACTGTCTGAATCTGTTCCAACCATCATTCCTGTCTGATAAGCATACAAGACATTGCCATAAAACCAGTCCGTCTGTGCTACATCGACAAAAGGATTCCTGAGAAGCCCGGCTGCCTTGGCGTCATCAACTAAGACTACATAGGAAAGGCTGTCCAGTTTAAATAACAGCTGCTCATTTGAACGTGTGTAGAAAACATCTTCATACGCTCCGTTGGGAAGGGCGTGGATTAAGCGCAGACCACCCGTCTCTGATAGGCCTTTGCCATCGACGGCTACAGTAATGCTTCCTCCTAAACGATGGATTGGCAACCCATCAACATAGATGCTGACCTCGTAAATCGGATACCCCTCTCCCGTCAACGCTCCAAGTTCAGGCGCATCCGAACCATTCTTCCTTGCAAGTTTGAACTCGACTTTGCTGCCTTCTTTGATTTTAAGGCCGGAGAGCACTTCAGGGGAAA
>JAQUUY010000183.1 GCA_028693645.1 Eubacteriales bacterium
ATCAATGTATTTTTGACCGGGTCGATTTTAACTTCATTGGTGTCTGGTACCTGTTTTGCACAGACAATTATTTTCAATGCCATTTTTTCTTCCTCCCTAAAGTCTATTTTTTGAAGACATCCGCAGCAATAACCATTCTTTGAACTTCGGAAGTACCCTCGTAAATTTCGGTGATTTTTGCATCACGCATCATTCTTTCAACAGGGTAATCCTTAGTATAGCCATAACCACCATGTAATTGAACCGCTTTCGTGGTCACATACATCGCTGTTTCGGCGGCAAAAAGCTTTGCCATTGCGGATTGAGGTCCATATTTGACATGTCGGTCTTTCATATTTGCGGCATTGTAAATCATAAGTCTTGCCGCTTCAATCTGCGTTCTCATATTTGCAATCTCGAATTGCAGTCCCTGGAATTGAGAAAGATTCTTACCAAATTGTTTTCTGCTCTTCATATATTCAACGGTAACATCATAAGCGCCTTGGGCAATACCCAGTGCCTGTGAAGCAATACCGATACGTCCGCCATCAAGAGTTGACATCGCGATTTTAAAGCCTTCGCCGATTTCTCCGAGAAGGTTTTCTTTTGGTACTACACAATTTTGGAATACAAGTTCTGTCGTTGACGATGCGCAGATTCCCATTTTATCTTCGGTTTTACCGATGGAAAATCCTTCAAAACCTTTTTCAACAATGAATGCGGTGATTCCACCTCTTGTTTTCTTTGCCTTGTCTGTTACAGCCAAAACTACAAACGTGTCAGCGTAACCACCATTGGTAATGAATACCTTCGCTCCATTAAGCAGCCAATGGTCTCCCATATCGACCGCTCTGGTTTGCTGCCCACCAGCATCAGTACCTGCGTTAGGCTCAGTTAATCCATAGGCTCCAAGAGCTTTTCCGCTCGCAAGGGGAACAAGATATTTCTGCTTTTGTGCTTCTGTTCCATAAGCAAAAATCGGCCAACCACACAGCGAGGTGTGGGCCGAACAAATAACACCTGTAGATGCGCAGACTCTTGCTAATTCTTCTACTGTGATTGCATAAGAAATGTAATCTGCTCCCGCTCCGCCATATTCTTTGGGAAACGGAACACCCATAAGCCCATAACGACCCATTTTTTCTACTGTTTCGGTCGGGAATCTGTGTTCTTTGTCAATGTCCGCTGCAATTGGCTCAACTTCAGTTGTTGCAAATTCGCGCACCATTTTTCTAACAAATTCCTGTTCCTTCGTTAATTGAAAGTTCATGTTTTGCCTCCTAAAAGATTTTTTTGATTTCCTGCTTGATGGGTCCGCTTCCGCCGAACCATAATGGCTTGTTAAAATTTTATCAATAAACCGATTAGTACAATAAACATTACTTTTAAATATTATCGCCTACCTTAGAAGATCAAGTAACATTTACCGTCCTTGACTTCAGACGAACTTAAGGACGAATCAAAACTGCTTCTCTGCCGGCAATTGCCTCTTCGATTAGTTTCTCACAATCCAGTCGATCTTCAGATTCAAGGATCTCTTTCAGTTTTGGTTTGGTCTTTGGATGTTTTGGGAGAAATACAGTACAGCAGTCCTCATACGGCAGGATCGATGTCTCATACGTACCGATTTCTTTTGCTCTCTCAATGATGTCCACCTTGTCAGCAGCAATCAGCGGTCGCATGACGGGCATGCTTACTGCGGCGTCCGTGACTACAAGGGCATCTGATGTCTGACTAGCGACCTGCCCTAAATTTTCTCCGGTGATCAACATTGAGCAATTTGTTTCCTTTGCCACACGTTCGGCAATTTTCATCATAAAACGCCTTACTAGGATAGTCGTTTCTTCTTCAGGGCAATGCGCTACGATTTCTTCTTGGATTGGTAAGAGGTTGATCGTGTGAATCTTAATTCTGCCGCAATAAGCCGTTAAGATGCGAGCAAGATCTTGAACCTTCTCCCAGGCTCTTTCACTTGTATAAGGATAAGAGTGAAAGTGCACTGCTTCGATCAACATACCTCGCTTTGCCATAAGAAACGCGGCAACCGGGCTGTCAATCCCACCGGAAAGCAGGATTAAACCTTTGCCGTTAGTACCAAGAGGAAGCCCTCCAAACGCCGATACCTTATCTTCAAAGACAAAGGTTCTCTCGCGTCTGACATGAACAAAAATCCGACAATCCGGATTATGTACATCTACAGAAAGCACCTTACATCCGATCAGTATTTTAGCTCCGATTTTTTTCGCAATTTCCGGCGATTCAACCGGGAATGTTTTATCCGAGCGTTTTGCTTCGACTTTAAAGGTTTTAATCCCCTTTTTCTCTATCAAAGCTTTCGTGTAATCCACCGCCGCTTTTCCGATCGCCTCCATATCACAGTCGACCTCGATTGCGGGGCTGATTGAATCAACTCCAAATACTTTTCCGATTTCCTTCAGGATGTCTTCTTCACTAATCTCAGGTGCTGTTCGTACGATTACAAGCCCATCTTCTTTGTTGACCTGTATGCCATCGAATTTCTTCAGGACCTTTTTGATTCGTTCCATGAGCATCCGTTCAAAATATGGCTTATTCGCGCCTTTCAGTGCAACTTCGCCATAGCGGACGATATACGTTTTTCTGTTTTCCAAGTGCCTCTCCTTTTCTTGCGTGGCGAACAATATCATATGCAAGATTGATGCCATTTTAACAATCTCTCCACGCAAATCAATTACTGTGTTATTTCGCTATTTGTGTCGTTTTATTTTTCTCATAGATGAAACTACTTTCTTTAGTTCGCAAAGGACATGGTCCATCTCCTCAATTGTGTTGAATTCACAGAA
>JAQUUY010000029.1 GCA_028693645.1 Eubacteriales bacterium
GGGACGGACGGATTGATTCATAAAGATAACGGTTTGCGTGAACGCATGGAGCGCTATATGGAGCAATATTGCGTTTAACATGACCGCTTATCGGGAAAACAAAGTGTACAAAAACGGCCGCTTATGTTAATATGAAGGAATCGAAATCGCACCTAAAAACAGAAACGGCGGGAGAATAAAATGCGTCTAAACAAATACATTGCGCAAGCCGGGATCGCTTCCCGTAGAAAAGCGGACGAATTAATCCTTGCCGGAAAAGTGAGAGTCAACGGCGCGGTCATGGATACTCCCGGTTATGATGTAGTCCCGGGGGATACGGTCGAAGCCAACGGAAGTTATATTGAGCCTGCCAAAAAGCATGTTTATGTTATGCTGAATAAGCCCAAAGGCTATGTTACAACCTCGGCGGACGACAAGGAACGCTTGACGGTAATGGATCTGATTCAGGACATCGACGAGAGAATTTTCCCCGTGGGAAGATTGGATTATAACACCTCCGGCATGTTGCTTTTGACTAATGATGGGGATCTCGCTTATACGCTTACACATCCAAAGCATCAAATGCCAAAGACATATCGTGCGCGTGTAGCCGGTTATTTGTCGCCGGAACAAGTATCCCACTTGAAAAAAGGCGTCGACATCGGAGGCTTTGTGACTTCGAAAGCAGAGGTAAGTGTGATCAAACAAGCGGATCGTTCCGCCTTGGTTGAAATAACAATCTGTGAGGGGAAAAACAGGCAGATCCGAAAAATGTTTGCGACGGTCGGAAACAAGGTCATGGATCTTGAACGGATTTCCATTGGAAACCTCCAACTTGGACATTTAAAACTTGGGCATTATCGAAAATTGTCTCCCAAAGAGATTGAATACTTAAAGAATCAGTGAAAAGCTCCCGCTCTGCTTGTACTATCCTGGGGCAGATTCGTGTTTCTCCGCAGAATGACAAAGCAGAACTTAAAATTAAATAAAAAGCAACTGGCCCTATTTTACCCCCGGTGACAACCAACTCCGCCGTTTGAGACGCTTCTCCTTGTATCAAACGGAATCGTTCCGGAAATATGCTCAGTTGCTTTTTATATTCAAAACCAAATAACCGGGCTTGCTCGGTTATTTTCTTTTGCTTGCTTTGGGTGTGACGCAGATGCCTTCTGCTCTGCAAACGACAATGGGCTCATCGAGAGAATCGGCGGCAGAGGGGCTGATGTCAGGTCTTGCAGCGACAACTTTGCGCGCTTCAAATCTCATTTTTCTGGAGGTGTTGCCGACTTCGTAAATTTCACCATACGCTTCGATGTAATCTCCGGCATAGGTCGGCGCTAAGAACTGGACATCACTGTACTTGAGAAACAGACCCTCGTCGCCATCGAGCTTGATGAGTAATTCTGTTGCGACGTCTCCGAAAAGGTGCACCATATGAGCTCCGTCTACAAGGCTTCCACCATAATGAGCATCCTTGTGAGACATCCGTAATCTAAGGGTTGAAGTGATTTTTTCCATGATTGTTCTCCTCTCGTTGTGTGATAATTGATCTGCGTTACTTCCGCGAAAGGAAGTAACGTATTTGTTTGACATACATTGTGCTTTTACCCAATTATCGCATTTTTAAAAATGCAGAGGGCATTGATTGCATTTACTGGCACAATATAAAGTAATTGCAAATGTCGTGCCAATGAGCTATGCTGTAAACGGAATGAAAATGAACTGAATCCGAATCACTCTCTGTTAAAATGGAGGTAAAACATGTTCGACAGATTTGGAATCAATCGTGTGATCGAACCAAAGCACGTCCTGACCACTTCGGCCTGGAAAATTGATAACAGCAGAAAAGTTGGGGCAAAAGAACTCCGCGTCTCAATTCGGAAGCTTCATATTGAAGGGACGAGTTTCAAACAGATTTGTATTGAAGCAAACAACGACCCTGAGCGCATCATAAATCGGATCATGGATATCGTAATCCGAAGAGGAAAGCTGCATAACCCTGTGACAGACACGGGAGGGGTCCTTTACGGAATTGTAGAAGAAGTCGGAAGCGCCTACGAAAATCCAAAGGGCTTGAAGCCGGGGGACGAAGTGATTTGCAATGCTTCACTGGCCGCAATCCCCCTCTATATCAGCAGAATCACAAAAATTGATATGGCTTACTCTCAGATTGAAGCCGAAGGCTATGCGATTTTGTTTGAGGAGTTCCCAATTTCTAAGCCGCCCCAAGGTCTCCCCGTCAGTTTGCTTCTTTATGCTTATGATGAATCGGGAACCCTTTACGCTGTCAATGAGGCGGCGAAAGGGAAGAATCGCTTTCTTGTTGTCGGAAGCAACCTTCTTACAAATCTGTTGTATGGCTATGCCGCGAGAAAAGCGGCCGGACCTGATGCACAGATCATTTGCCTGTTCGACAACAAATCGGATATTATGCTGAAAGGCAAAAATATTGATGCCCTCCTTTCTAAGGTCTTTACTGAGATACACCATGTGAACATATTGCGCCCCATCGAATGCTTGAGAAAATTGAACGCCGAAGGCCTGTTTGACATGAGCATCAATTGCGCGGACATTCCGGGAGCTGAAACAATCAACATTCTAGCAACACGTTACGGCGGAACGGTCTTTTTTGCGAATTTGATTAATAACTACAACATTGCTTTATATATAACAGAAGCCATCTCGAGGCAGCTGACGATACGCTGCGCCGAAGGCTATGTCGAAGAATATGACGAATTTGACAATGAATTGGTTCGCGAACTGGCTCCCTACTTTGCTCAGGCGACGTACATTGGGCACAAAGTTTACGAAGATGTTGATTATCCTCTGGGTCGAGCAAACAAAAGCCTTGAGATATCGGGGTACCGAAAAAGCCTTGCGGAAGGATTTATTTGTGAAAGTAGGGCGATGGCGCTCTTGCTCGATGAAATTCTTTCCGTCGCAAAATATGATTGCAATGTTTTGATTATGGGAGAGACCGGTGTCGGTAAGGAGCGCGTTGCTTCAATCATACAAAAAAACAGTACACGAAAAATGCAGCCTTTTGTAAAGATAAATTGTGCCTCAATCGCAGAGAACTTAATTGAGTCAGAGCTTTTTGGCTATGAAAAAGGTTCCTTTACGGGGGCAAACCCGATGGGGAAAAAGGGCTATTTTGAGCAGGCGGATAATGGAATTATCTTTCTTGATGAAGTCGGAGAACTGCCGCTCGATATGCAAGCTAAATTATTGCGGGTCATTCAAGACGGTGAATTCTACCGTGTCGGCGGAACCCAACCGGTAAAAACGAATGTGCGTATTTTGTCTGCTACAAATCGAAATCTCGAAGAAGCAGTCGACGCGAAACAATTTCGACGCGATCTGTATTACCGCCTCAATGTTTTCCCGATTCGAGTACCGCCTCTTGACGAACGACGGGCGGAGATCCCTGCGCTGGTTCGCCATTTTATCGAACAATATAATAAAAAATTCGGCATTGAACGAAATATCACCGAGGATGCAATCGAGGCATTGCAAGCAAGAAACTGGCCCGGAAATATTCGCGAGCTCGAAAATGTTGTGCAGCGCCTGCTGATTACTGCGAGGGGCGAGAGTATCACTGCGTTTGATGTTATGAGAAGTTTGCATTCGGAATTATTTGAGCATGTTGCAAGCGATGATGCGGCAGAATCTTTGGAACAGGCAGAGGGAATGAATCTCAATGAAATGATTGAGCAATTCGAAAAACATATTGTCCTGCAGGCTTGTGAGAAACACGGATCCTCAAGGAAAGCAGCAAAAGCGCTTGGAATCAGCCAGACACAGTTGATTCGAAAAAAAAATAAATATCAGGAATGAACACAAAACGGTTCGCACCCTAGAGGGCTTCGAACCGTTTTGTTTATGTCTTTGTGGGTATAAGGGTTACAATTGGCTGAAAACGGGATGCCCGCGCCTTATTTTACTTTTGGCATGAGATTTGCTCTTATTATTGGTGCGACAGGCAACACAAGCTCGCTCAAAGCAAATAGAGATAAAAAGATATTTTTATTGTAACAGTAGGAGGAAACGAAAATGAAAAAAGGATGCCCTTATGGAACACACAGAGTTATCGAGCCGAAAGGCGTTTTACCACAACCGGCAACAAAAATCGACAATACGATGGAAATCTATGATAATGAAATTTTGATTGACGTTCAGACATTGAACATCGATTCCGCAAGCTTTACGCAGATTGAGAAGCAGGCAGGCGGAGATCTCGAAGAAATCAAAAAAATAATGCTCGGACACGTTGCGGCACAAGGCAAACACAAGAACCCCGTTACCGGTTCCGGCGGAATGCTGATTGGTACCGTAAAAGAAATCGGACCTGCCCTTGCCGGAAAGACTGACCTCAAAGTCGGCGACAAAATTGCTACTTTGGTCTCGCTCTCCCTGACCCCGCTCGTAATCGATGAGATTCTTGAAATCAGACCGGACATCGATCAGGTCGACATCAAAGGAAAAGCAATCTTGTTTGAAAGCGGTATCTATGCCGTACTTCCTCCGGATCTTCCCGAAGGACTTGCTCTTTCTGTTCTTGATGTTGCCGGTGCTCCGGCGCAGGCAGCGAAGCTCGTTAAACCCGGAGATACGGTTGTTGTCATCGGCGGCGGCGGAAAATCCGGACTCCTCTGCTTATATGAAGCAAAGAAAAGAGCAGGAGTTACAGGAAAAGTTATCTGCATCGGCGGCAGCGAAAAGAGCACAGACAGAGCAAGAAAGCTCGACCTCGCAGACGAATATTTTGCAGCAGATGCCACAGATGCCATCGGTATCTACAACAAAATCATGGACCTCACAAACGGAAAACTTGCTGATCTCGTAATCAACTGTGTCAATATTCCGAACACGGAAATGGGAAGCATTCTTGCTTGCAAGGATGGCGGAACCGTTTACTTCTTCAGCATGGCGACAAGCTTCACCCAGGCAGCACTCGGTGCTGAGGGCGTAGGTAAAGACGTAAACATGATCGTAGGAAACGGTTACACAAAGGGTCACGCAGCGATTTCGCTGCAAGTGCTCAGAGAATCAAAACCACTGAGAGATCTTTTCACAGAAATGTATGCATAAAAAATAGTAAAAGGTGGTGTCCGGCTTTTGCCGGGCATCGCCTTTGATCCATTTTGTTCAACCGAAAAAAAATTGGTCACCTTAACTGCAAAAAAAAGGAGATAGTGTAATGCTTAGAAATTGGAAAGAGATCGCAGTCTGGAAAGATGTCACTGATGCACAATGGAACGACTGGAAATGGCAAGTCGAAAATCGCATCGATTCCGTTGAAGAACTGAAACAAATCATCAATTTGACGCCACAAGAAGAAAAAGATATCGCTGCAGTCATCAAAAATTTTCGTTTGGGAATCACACCCTACTATGCTTCCCTCATGGATCCTGATGATCCGAGATGTCCTGTCCGTATGCAGGCCGTTCCTGTCATCGCCGAAAATCATAGAAGTGATGCCGATATGCTGGACCCTCTTCATGAGGATGAAGATTCTCCCGCTCCGGGGCTCACTCACAGATATCCGGACAGAGTATTGTTTTTAGTCACGGATCAGTGCTCCATGTATTGCAGACACTGCACCAGAAGACGGCTTGCCGGCGAGCATGATGCCGCCAGAAGCAGAGAAGATATCGATAAATGCATCGCATATATCAAAAAAACACCTGTCATCAGAGACGTACTCCTTTCCGGAGGGGATTGCCTCTTGGTAGATGACGATGTTTTAGAGTACATCATCAGCGAACTCAGAAAGATTCCGCATGTTGAAATCGTTCGCCTTGGTTCGAGAACCCCTGTCGTTATGCCGCAGAGAATCACAGATGAACTCGTAAATATGTTGAAAAAATATCATCCGATCTGGCTCAACACCCATTTCAACCATTCAAAAGAAATGACACCGGAAGCCGCCGAAGCTTGCAGGAAATTAGCCAATGCCGGTATTCCTCTTGGAAATCAATCGGTACTTCTGCGCGGCATTAATGACTGCCCACATATTATGAGAGACTTGGTTCACAATCTTGTCAAGAACCGTGTCAGACCTTACTATATTTATCAGTGCGACCTTTCTCTTGGTATTGAGCATTTCAGAACCAAGGTAGCCGCAGGTATCGAAATTATCGAAGGACTCAGAGGGCATACTTCCGGTTATGCAGTGCCGACGTTTGTTGTCGATGCTCCCGGAGGTGGCGGAAAGATTCCGGTCATGCCTCAATATCTTATCTCACAGTCACCTGATAAAGTCATTCTCAGAAATTATGAAGGTGTCATTACAACATACACAGAACCTGTTGATTTGCCAAAACTCGAGTGTGAGTGCGATTACTGCACCGGGAAAAAAGAATACCATTACGAAGGTGTTGCGGGACTTACACAAGGAGAAAGAATGTCGTTGGAACCGCAGAATCTGCTCAGACACAAACGAAACGAGCACAAATAGCATAGGAGCAAATAGATGGGATTTCTTACCCAACTGTCAAAAGAATATAAAAGAGTCTCAATCGTTGGTATGGCGAAAAACGCAGGAAAAACCACGACGCTCAATTATCTGATCGAAGAAGCCATGGATGAGGGAGTCATCCTTGGCATCACTTCGACCGGTAGAGATGGAGAGACCACGGATCTTGTGACGGGTACGGAAAAACCAAAAGTATATTTGGACGTTGGCACCATCGTATCGGTGCCGGTCCAACTGTATGAACTGTCGGACGCAGGGCTTGAAATCTTGCGGATGACGCGGTATTCCACAGCGCTGGGTCAGCTGATGCTCTGCAGGGTAGCGGAGAGCGGCTATGTCCAGATCGCGGGACCGGTAAATACCGCGGATCACAAAAAAATGTGCGAGGAAATGATGGAACTCGGCGCGCAGTTGATCTTGATTGACGGCGCCGTTGACCGAAGATCCATTGCCGCGCCCGGCACATCCGATGCGATCATTCTTGCTACCGGTGCGGTACTCTCGAGAAATATGAAAAAACTTGTGGAAGAAACACTTCATATTGTGAGGATTTATCAGTCGGAACGTCTTTCCGAAGGAAGCCTCCGCGAGAAAATAGTAGCAGGAGCGACGCAAGAAAAAATCATGCTTGTCAAAAAAGGTGAGCTTACATTTCTTGATTTGCTTACCGGCCTTACCGCCGGCAAGTATTTGGATGAAGCCATCGATAAAGACACGGAATGTGTTTACATTCCGGGAGCCTTGACACAAGGAGTCATCGGGGACATTCATCCTTCCAAATTGAAGGATGTCTTATTTGTACTCAAGGATCCAACGAAAATATTCATTGACGCGGGAGCATGGCAGCAACTTTTAAAAAGAGGCTTACGTGTCAGTGTGTTGGAAAACATTAAGATTGCCGCAGTGACCGTAAATCCTTACGCGCCTTCAGGCTATTCCTTTGCACACGGAGAACTGTTGACGGCTATGCAAGAGGCAGCAGGCGAACTCCCGGTGATAGACGTGAAATATGAGGAGAAACTATGCGACTGAGCAATCCGAAAACAAAAAATGAGACCGGATTTGACTTTGTTCTCCGCGAAATCAGCGTGGTCACGCCCTTTGGGAAGAAGGAACTCAGAGATTGTGTGCCTTTTGGCCCAGGAGAAGAAGGGGCTTTGATCAGAGAACTCGGCAGAGTAGGCAAAATGCTTGAAGCAGAGCAGAAGTATCCCGAAAAAACCGAGATCCAAAGAGAATTGTTCTTGGAGATTAAAGATAATTCTTTTACGATTGAGCGTAGTGCAAACAACGCCCTCAGCATTGTGGAACTCTTTGAAGTCAAGACACTATTGCTTCAGATGAAGACGATAAAAGAGCTATGGGAGACGATACCGCAGCAGTTGCCGCAAGAATTCGTCCTTTCCGACACCGTCGAACTTCTGGATGAATTGGATCCGGGAAAAGAAAGGCTCAACACCTTTTACCTCTATGATGCCTTTTCAGAACGTCTTGCTTTGCTGCGACAGGAAAAACGCGAGATTGAAATCTCGATTCGGAAGTTGCAAAAGGAACTTCGGCGTCAGGTTGAGGCGAAACATGACATCTGCATGACACCCAAAATGGAGTATTTGGTTGCAAAAGCAGATAAAAAGAGAATGGAAGAAGCCCTCGCTATTCGCGAACTCGTTTACGGGGGAGAAGATTACATGGCGGCGACTTTCGTCTTAAAAAACGGAGAAGAAGTCGATTCTTTCCGAGAAAAGATTGAAGAAATCAATGCGACGCTCGAAGAAGAAGAATTGTTGATTCGAGAAATCTTGTCGAAAAAAATTGCGGCGTTTCGTGAAGTGCTCCTTGAAAACTGTGACAAGATAGGGAAAATTGATTTTGCACTCGCAAAAGCGATCCATGCCAAAACGCATTCCTGTGTTTGCCCGACGATCCTTTCGGAGCACAAGATAGCAATAACAGAGGGGCGGCAGCTCGTCGTCGAAGAAATTTTAAAGAAAAAAGGGAAGGCCTATCTACCGATTAGCCTCGATCTGCAAGATGGAGTTACTTGCATCACCGGAGCGAATATGGGAGGAAAGACCGTTTCCTTAAAATTGGTAGGGCTTTGCGTTTTGCTCGCGCAGCATGGTTTCTATGTTCCTTGTAAAAGTGCCGAAATCGGATTATCAAGCTTTGTTCATATCTTGATCGGGGACAGTCAAAATCTCGAACGCGGCCTATCAAGCTTCGGAAGTGAGATGGAAGAACTAAAAGATATCTTGGATCAAAGCCGAGAAAAAAGTTTGCTCTTAATCGATGAACTTGCAAGCGGCACAAACCCTGCCGAAGGGCTTGCATTAACAAAAAGCTTGGTTTCCTATTTGAAAGACAAAGCATATATCAGTCTCGTAACCACACATTTTGATTCCGTCGCTTTAGCCGGCGCGAGCAGAAATCTTCAGGTGAGAGGATTGGCAGATGCCGATTTTCGAAAATTATCCGGAGAGATTAATCGGGCGAACCGGCGAGAACGAATTGAAATTATTGGGAAGTATATGGATTACAGATTATTTCCGGTAGAAAACGAAAAAGAAATACCAAAGGATGCCTTGAATATCGCAAAAATGCTTGGTATTCCTGATCAAATCATCGAACAAGCCAAAAAGTATATGGAGGATCGAAAGGATGAAAAGTAAATTAAATTTGGATCCCAAGGTCATTGACAGCGCAAGATCTTGTGCTGCCAGGATCGCTGCCGAAATGCAGATCTTCATTGACAGACACACGACTGTCAGCACCGAGAGAACCATTCTACGTCTTCTCGGTATCGATGGGGTGGATGAAGTTGATACCCCGCTTGCAAACGTCATTGTCGACGTGCTCAAGGAAGGCGGTGGCCTGGGTAGAGGCGCGGCGTATTGGATCGGGAACGCGATGATCCAGACGGGGCTTTCTCCGCAAGAAATTGCCGAGAAAACAGCTTCCGGAGAACTTGAACTTTTGAAACTTCCGACTTGCACGGCGAAGGAGTCGGAGGAAAAAATCCTTCCGGTTGTTCTTGATGCCTTGTCCGCGATCAGGAAACAAACAGAAAAAAGAGAAGAGTATCTTGCGACAATCGGCGAAGGGAAAAGACCCTATCTTTATGTAATTGTTGCAACCGGAAATATCTATGAAGATATCATTCAGGCGCAAGCTGCGGCGAGACAGGGAGCAGATATTATTGCCGTCATTCGTACCACGGCGCAGAGCCTTCTTGACTATGTCCCTTACGGACCTACGACCGAAGGCTTTGGAGGGACTTATGCGACACAGGAAAACTTCCGTTTGATGCGCAAGGCCCTTGATGAAGTCGGCGAAGATGTCGGCAGATACATTCGCCTTTGTAATTACAGCTCCGGTATGTGTATGCCGGAAATCGCTGCGATGGGAGCAATCGAGCGCCTTGACGTCATGCTGAATGATGCACTTTACGGCATTTTGTTCCGTGACATCAATATGCAAAGAACCTTGGTTGATCAATTTTTCTCGCGCGTCATAATTAAATATTCGGGCATCATTTTCAATTCGGGCGAAGATAATTACCTGACGACCGCAGATGCCTATGAAGAAGCCCATACCGTGCTCGCATCGCAATTTATCAATGAGCAATTTGCAGTTCTCGCGGGGATTCCCGAAGAACAAATGGGTTTAGGCCACGCGTTTGAGATGGATCCGGAAATGGAAAACGGATTCCTCTACGAACTCTCACAGGCTCTTATGGCAAAGGAAATCTTTCCGAAGGCAGCACTTAAATATATGCCTCCGACAAAGTTCATGACCGGAAACATTTTTAAAGGTCATCTTCAGGATGCTTTATTCAATATGATCGCCGTCTGGACGGGACAATCACTGCAACTGCTCGGAATGCTGACAGAAGCTATCCATACACCCCATCTACATGATAGAATGCTTTCGATTGAGAACGCCTCCTATATCTTCAACAATGCGAGGAATATTGGAGAAGAAATTGAATTCAAAGAGGGCGGTATTATCCAAAAACGTGCACAGTCGGTTCTTTCCGAAGCCGAAAAACTGCTTGCCGATATCGAAAAAGAAGGTCTTTTCGCCACCATCGAACAAGGAAAATTCGGTGGGGTCAAACGGGCCAGAGACGGAGGAAAGGGTCTTGCCGGCGTTTGCGTCAAGGATGAACAGTATTTCAATCCCTTTATTCCTCTTATGATGGGAGGTGCAAAATAATGAGTAATGTTTGTACAACGGCAACATCGTCAATCGACTTAACAAAAATCAAACCTTATGGCGATACGATGAATGACGGAATGACACAGCTTTCCTTTACCTTGCCGGTGCCTTATGGCGATGAAGCAAGTGAGGCTGCAAAGCAGCTCGCAAAGAAAATGGGCTTTGATGAACCGAGTGTTGTCTATTCCAAAGATCTCGGCATTGGATACACCTATTTTATTCTTTACGGAAAATGTCAACATACCATCGATTATACAACGATTAAAGTACCCAAGGTCGAAGGGGACGTCATGGATAGACTTGAGTGTGAAAAGTACATTGCTGACAACATCAAACGGGAGGTCGTTGTTGTTGGGGCTTGCACCGGAAGCGATGCCCATACCGTTGGAATAGATGCAATCATCAACATGAAAGGTTTTCATGGGCACTTTGGCTTGGAACGATATAAGGGCATGGAGGCCATCAACATGGGGAGCCAAGTACCCAATGAAGTGTTAATCGCCAAAGCCATCGAAGTAAAAGCGGATGCAATTCTGGTTTCTCAGATCGTCACCCAAAAAGATATCCATATCCAAAACATGACTGAATTAGTTGAGCTGATGGAAGCAGAAGGAATCCGTGACAAAGTCATTTTGATATGCGGAGGACCAAGAATCTCTCATGAACTTGCGCAAGAACTTGGCTATGATGCCGGTTTTGGATCGCACAGTTATGCGGAGGATGTCGCTTCTTTTGTTCTGACCGAAATCGTAAAACGTAAGATGGTGTAGGACCAGAAAGGAACGTGATTTGCATGATTAATAAAGTTAAGACAGCTGATGAAGCGGTAGCAGGCATTTCTGATGGCGCAACCATCATGGTCGGAGGATTTATGGCCTGCGGAACGCCGGAAATCCTGATCGATGCGCTTGTCAGAAAAAACGTAAAAAACCTCACAATCATCTGTAATGATGCCGGAGTGCCGGGAAGAGGCGTAGGAAAATTGCTTTCCAACGGACAG
Source organism: Eubacteriales bacterium (assembly GCA_028693645.1). Taxonomy (GTDB): domain Bacteria; phylum Bacillota; class Clostridia; order Peptostreptococcales; family Anaerovoracaceae; genus STD2-154. The sequence continues at coordinate 11,676 of JAQUUY010000029.1, forward strand.
ATTAAGACATTGATTGCCTCTCACGTAGGGTTGAACCCCGAAGTGGCAACTCGGATGAATACGGATGTCGCCGCTGATAAATTAGAGTGCATTTTGGTTCCGCAAGGCACTTTAGCTGAAAGAATCAGAGCGGGTGGGACCGGCCTCGGAGGCTTCCTTACTCCTACGGGTGTAGGTACTATCGTTGCTGAGGGCAAACAGGTCATCAATGTTTCCGGGAGAGACTATCTGCTTGAATTACCTCTTCGTGCAGAGTATGCATTTATCCGGGGTTCGGTTACGGACAAATTCGGAAACACGACATATAACGGAACGACGAGAACCTTCAATCCTATGATGGCTGCGGCTGCGGATCACGTAATCGTTGGAACCTGCGAAATCGTCGAGATGGGTGAGATTGATCCAAACAATGTCGTTACATCGGGAATCTTCGTTGATACGATTGTAGGAGGGGAAAAACAATGGCAGATATAAAAGAGATTATTGCGTCAAGAGTCGCAAAAGAATTAAAAGACGGAGACGTTGTTAATTTAGGCATCGGTCTCCCTACGATGGTCGCGAATTTTCTCCCGGAGGGAGTCGACATTATCCTTCAGTCGGAAAACGGCATCATGGGTATGGGCGCAGCAGCAGTAGCCGGTGCAGAGGATGTTGATGTCGTAAATGCGGGGGCGCAGTATGTTACGGTAAACCCCGGAGCGATGTTCTTTGACAGTGCCACTTCGTTTGGGATTATTCGGGGTGGACACGTTGATGCGACCATCCTCGGAGCGCTTGAAGTTGATCAGCACGGAAACCTCGCAAATTGGATCGTCCCGGGGAAAATGGTTCCCGGCATGGGCGGTGCGATGGATTTGGTCGTCGGCGCAAAAAAAGTTATCATTGCCATGCAACATACGCAAAAAGGAAAGCACAAAATCTTGAAAGAATGTACCCTTCCTTACACTGCAGTAGGTGTTGTTGATATGATTATTACCGAAATGGGCGTTATGGAAGTTACTCCGGAAGGAATCGTGTTAACAGAACTACACCCTGATTTTAAAGTAGAAGATGTCAAAGAAGCGACAGGCTGCGAGCTGATTATCAGTCCGGATCTTAAGCCCATGGCATAGCAATTAATGAACGCCAGGGCTATTTACCTCG
>JAQUUY010000030.1:0-10590 GCA_028693645.1 Eubacteriales bacterium
CCGAATTGTTCCTCCAAGCTTCGCATTTCTGATGCGGCAAGGGGTCTGGTCTTGTCGTGGGCAATTCTTCCAAACATCGACTCTTCCGTGTCTTTTATGAATACAACTGTTTTTCCTTGAGCTAAGCTTGTTTCATTCTTTTCACTCGTATAGTCGTTTCCGACAACACCGCCGCCACAAGCAACAACCACAGCCTCACGCTGCGACAATTCCATCAGTGTTTTATGCTCAAGCTCTCGAAAGTATTCCTCACTTTGCATTTCGAAGATTCTCAAAATAGTCATTTGTTCCCGTTGCTCGATTAAGGCGTCCATGTCGATAAATTCATGTTGCAATAACAAGCCCAAATGCTTCCCGACCGTTGTTTTTCCGCTGCCCATAAATCCAATCAGAAAAATTTGCGGAGGAAGACCTTTGTCACGTAGTCGCGTGAGAAGTTTTTTCAATTCTGCGGCTTTGATCTGGCCTGGTGCAGAAGCGTTTTCTCCCGCGGCGTAGGTGATTGCCGATCCGATGTGTTCGGCAAAGACTCGACTCACCATACCTTCTTCTCCCATTGAGATTGCAATAAATGGTCGGTCTGCACATTCGTTTTTCATTCTTTTGGCAACGGAAAGCAAACGAAAAACGTCTCTGGAATCTATCGGCATGACTGCCTGTTTTGTAATATCTGCTCCAAGTGACTGCATTCCAAGATAACGTTCCATCAGTTCTTTTTCTGAAGGTGTTTTCAGAAAGTCATGCTGGGACAAGATGACTTTCATTCCCGCATTATGGGCTTCGCTAATTGCCAGTTCCATTTGCTCACGATTCTTTGTGTATTCGAGGTCAATCAAATCAGGAATTCCGGAAGAAATCGCTTCTTGATTCAAGGAAAAATATTCTTCTTCGGACATTCTGCGGCTTCCGCCTTCCTCAAATGATCGAAGCGTGAATAAGAGCGGCAAATCCCCAATTTCTTTGCGAATCGAAAGCAAGCCTTCCTTTAGTGTTCCCTGTAGGGTTTCGTTCCCTCCAGACGGTTCATAACAATCCGCTCGCCATTCTATCAGGTCGGATCCGGCCTCGACTGCCAAAGCAGCTTCCTTTACTATGCCTTCTATGTCGTGCGCGGTAAGAGGAACGCACATTTTTGTATTCTTTTCTCCTATATTAACATTCCTAATTTGTACCGTTTTTATCATAACTGCCTCTTTTCTTGCGATAGTCCATTCATTTTACATAATTCCGCGATCCCGCAAAACTCGCATTTCGGATTTCTTGCCATACAGACTTGTCGTCCATGAAAGATCAATGCATGATGCATCCTCGTCCAATGTTCTTTTGGAATCCCCTCCATTAAGGCAAGTTCCGTTCTTAATACATCCTTTTCCTCGCAAAGACCGATGCGGTTGGCAAGCCGGAAAACATGCGTATCTACTGCAATTCGCTGTTCACCGAAACCCACAGACAGGACTACATTTGCTGTTTTTCGTCCGACACCGGGTAGCTTAATCAACTCATCATAGTCGCCGGGGACTTCCCCCCGATGGGTTTCGACGAGCATCTTTGACAAGGCTTTGATATTCTTTGCTTTAGACCGATACATCCCGATTTTTCTCAGAATGTCTTCCAATTCATCTTGGGGCAGTTCCGAAATCGCCTTTGCATCGTTCGCTTTTTCAAACAGACCAGGAGTGACTAAATTGACACTTTTATCCGTCGTCTGGGCAGAAAGAACGGTAGCGATCAAGAGTTCAAATACATTTCTGTGTTCAAGCGCGCATTCAGCGTCAGGGTAGAGGTTTTCCAGCTTTTCAATTAACATGATTACTTCCGTTTTTTTTAATTTCGGCAAAATACTTCTCCTCTCCTCTGATTACTGTCTTTGAATGCTTTTTATGATTGTTCCATTATATATTAGCTTTTGTCAAAGGTACAGCTGAAACTCGCCTTGTATCAAGTGACTACAAGCGAAATCACAACAGGACTTTTTCTGTGAGAGTAAAAATCATTTGTGCGATTTCCACGGCGGGCCTCTTCATTCCGTCTACAATCCATTTTTGCGTGATTCCAACACTCCCAACCGTAATAAAAAGGAAAATGTACTCCGCATCTTCAGCAGATAATTCTTTTTTCTGTTTTAACTCTGCAATGAACTGAGTCTGCGCGATCATCATGATTCTTTTATGAAAATCAAGATTTCCCCTATCACTTAACAAAAGACTGCACACCTCTGCATTTTCCTTGATATAACCTATGATTCGCTCCAATGCGCTAACCGATTCTCTTTCTGTCGCGCTGTAAGCGATGGAGGCCAAGTGCAGCTTAATGTCTTCGAGAAATCCATCTTCTATTTGCTGAAGCAGATCGTACTGGTCTTTGAAATGGGCATAAAACGTCGCACGATTTATGTCCGCCTCCTCACAGATTTGTTTGATGGTTATCTTAGCAATCGGTTTCTCTTTTAGAATAGAAATAAAGCTTTTTTTAATCATCATTATAGTATATTTCACTCTGCGATCCATACTTTTAGGCGACATTTTTGCACCCTCCTTTTTTGACGAACAAATAATTGCAGTTGTTAAACATAATTGGCAAAACTGTTTATTATCTTTCAGGTTCACGGAATCTGCTTGTTGTATTAAATACACAATGCTATTATACTACATTTGTGAAAGTTATCAAACAATGTGTTCATTATTTCAAAAGGGGTTTTAATGATATTCATCACAGGGTATTTGAGCTTCACGTTTCAATGGGGACAGTAATTTCGATTGACAGTTTAAGGCGAAATCCTTAGACTGTTGATGTAGTTTTGATTACTTTATGGATAAAATCGGAAGGGGTTTCTTACAAATGAAAATAAATTTGGGGTTTCTTAATAAAGGATGGTCAAAGAAAAAGATCATTATTGCCATCGCGATTCTCGTTGTCATCGTCATCTCTGTATTTCGAATCATCGAGGCATTTCAACCCGACAAGATTGCCGAAAAAGCACCTGTCAGTGTAACTGTAGACACTGTTGAAATTGATACTATTTACGCGACTTCTCCGTTAACCGGAAAAATCGATCCCGTCGAATCGGCATCTATCGTTCCGATGATTGCCGGTCAAGTTACTTCCGTCCATGTCAAGATGGGCGACTATGTCGAAAAAGGGGCGTTGCTGTTTGAGCTGGATGGAACGCAGTCCGCTGTAGCCTACAACCAAGCTAAAATCGCACATGATACGGCAAAAACAAATTTTGACAGAACCGCATCTCTTTATAAAGAAGGGGCGATATCTCTGCAAACCTACCAAAACGCACAAGCTCAATATAATGCAGCAGCGCAGAGTCTTACCGCTGCCGCCGATGCGTTTTCTTACACCAGAGTCACCTCTCCGATTAATGGTTATGTCACATCAATGAACGTCGCTGTAGGCACACTGGCTTCACAAGCAAGCCCTGCCGTTACCATTGCGGATGTAAGTTCGCTCGAAATCAATACAAGCATTTCCGAATATTTGATTGGGAAAGTCAAGCAAGGCGATCCGGTCGAAATCTACATTAGTACCCTCTCTGAGACAGCATATAAAGGAACCATTTCTGCACTTTCCCCCGCTCCTGCAGCAGGCACGTTAACTTATCCTGCGACAATCAGCGTCGAAAATCCAAAGGGGGAAATCAAAGCAGGGATGTTTGCGGAAATACAGATTATTTCTGCGAAAAAAGAAAATGTTCTTTGCATTCCCTCCGATGCAGTATTTATGAAGTCGGGAGAATCAAAAGTTGCTACGCTTTCAGGCGAGATGCCAAAGCTTGTCACTGTGAGCACTGGGCTGGATAATGGAACGACCGTCGAAATCATTTCCGGCTTGAAAGCAGGAGATCTCATCATTGTAACCGGTCAGCAATTCGTCGTTGAAGGCGAAGCTGTCAAAGTAGTGGAGTAAACGTTATGAATCTATCAAAATTATCGATCCATCACCCTGTCACTGCGATTATGATGGTTTTTATTATCGTACTTGTGGGTTTTGTTTCTTTAAGCGGGATGCCTATGGATTTATTGCCCGAAATTGAGCTTCCGGTGGCAATCGCTTATGTGGATTATCCTAACGCCTCTCCCGAGGAAGTGGAATCCATGGTAACGAAACCTCTGGAACAAGCGCTTGCCTCGGTTCAAGATCTTGACAGTCTCTCCTCGATGACAAGTGAAGGGATTTCTATTATCATGGTCCAATTCGACATGGGTGCGGACATGGATTTTGCGACACTTGACATGAGAGAAAAAATATCGATTATTGAAAGTTACCTCCCCGAAAGTGCGAGCAAGCCCATGGTCTTTAAAATGAGCATGGACTTCACTCCGGTTGTTCAAATGTATATTTCTTCGGACAAGCCGCTCAGCGAATTGAATCGAGAAGTAGAAGACAGCATTCTGTCCTATGTCAAACGCAGTCCCGGTGTTGCTTCTGCAGAAAGTTTCGGCGGAATTGGAGAGGAAGTCTCTATCAGTTTTGATCAAGAAAAACTGGCCGGTTATGGTTTGACTCTTAGCAGTGTCAAGCAACTTATTGCTGCAGAAAACATCAATATGCCCAGTGGCGAAGTTTCAAAAGGCGAAACCAAAGTCATCGTTCGAACCCTGGGAGAATTTTCTTCCGTCGATGATATCAAAAAACTTCCCATTACGCTTTCAGACCGCAGCGTGATACGGCTTTCCGACTTGGCAATGATAGAACATGGTTATCAAGATCAAACATCAATCAGCCGAGTTGATGGAATCAATTCCATCGGCATCAACATAACAAAACAGTCGACAGCGAATACGGTCGATGTATCAGATGAAATACAAAAAACGATTAAGGAATTGGAAGAAAAATATCCCGATTTGACTTTTACAGTTGGCTTTGACCAGGCAGATTATATTAGGAGTTCTGTCTCCTCGGTATCGGCCTCTGCGCTTGAAGGAGGCGTCCTTGCCATTCTTGTCATTTTCCTATTTCTGCGTAGTATGAGTTCAACAATGATCATAGCGATTTCAATACCAACATCATTTCTTGCCACCTTTGCTTTAATGAAACTGACAGGAATGACGCTTAATCTTATTACCCTTTGTGCATTGACACTTGCGGTTGGAATGCTTGTTGATGATTCGATTGTTGTGCTCGAAAATATATTTAGGGTCAGTCGAGAAGAAGGAGTCGCCTCAGCACGAGAAGCGGCGACAATTGGAAGCAAACAAATTACCTTAGCGGTAACTGCTTCGACGCTGACCAGCGTCGTCGTTTATTTGCCGATTGCTTTGTCCGGCGGCATTGCCGGTATGCTTTTTGCCGACTTTTGCTGGACGTTCATCATTTCGCTTCTTGCTTCTTTAATCGTCTCTTTGACGGTCGTACCGATGCTTTGTTCAAGGCTTCTTGATCACGGAGCCTCTCTCGATTATGTTAGAATCGGCAAGTACCACTATCGCTACAGGCTGATTCCCTATTTCACACGGTTTCTCGAAGCAATCAACCGCTATTATGAAAAAAGCATCGTGCGCGCTCTGAAAAACCGCAAGAAAGTTTTGGCCTTTTGTCTTATTCTTTTCATTATTTCCGCCGCTTTGCTTGCGGTGGTTGGAATGGAATTTATGCCGTCTTCCGATGAAGCGATGTTTACGGTCAATGTTGACATGCCTTATGGTACTTCTCTTGAAAATAAAGCCGAACTTATGGCAAAATTAGAAAACTACGTGTTGACGATTCCGGAACTGAAACACTGCACGGCCGATATTGGGCTCACTTCCTCCTTTATGGGAGGAGAAACTTCTTCTCTCAGCGTCACTTTGGTTCCGAAGCAAGACAGAAAAAGAAGCGTGACGGAAATTATCGACGAAGCAAAGAAACATTTCGAAAGCATTTCCGGTGCCGAGATTTCCTTTGAAGAATCTTCCTTTATGACAGGTCTTATGGGCGATGCGGATATGTCGATTACGATAAAAGGACCTGAACTTGATGTGCTTCAAAACATCGCAAATGATTTAGGCGAGCAGATCTCAACGGTTCCCGGTGTTGCCGATGCCACAACGAGTGTCGTCGAAGGAACCCCCGAAGTACAGGTCGTTCTTGACCGAAATACCGCTGCATTTTATGGTATCACGGCCTATCAACTCGCCAGTGATCTTGAGAGTTCACTTTCCGGTTCTACCGCAACCACCTTGAAAATTGACGGCAAAGAGATTGATGTCAATCTTTCTCTTTCCGATACCTATCAAAACTCAGTGGACAATATGCAGCAAATCCTTGTGCGAACAGCAAGTGGAGGCACCGTCCCCGTAGGACAGGTAGCCGACCTTCGATTTGACAATTCTCCGTCACGAATTGATCGTGCCGACCAACAACGTTATGTGAATGTCAATATCCGTACTGCCGATTCTGATTTGGCGGCCGTTTCTGACAGAGTCTTTGCGCTCCTTGATGCGTACCAATTCCCTGATGGCTATGAATATGAAGATGGCGGGCTCTACGAACAGATGGTCGAAGCGTTCGGGGATTTACTCCTTGCTCTTGTTGTTGCGGTCCTTTTGGTCTATATGGTGCTTGCCGCGCAGTTTGAATCCTTAACGCAGCCTCTTATCGTCATGATGGCCATCCCTTTCGCGATGTCCGGTGCATTCTTGGCACTTTTCATTACAGGGAAAACCCTGTCCATCACCTCTTTCTTAGGACTTATCATGTTGGTGGGCATCGTTGTCAAGAATTCGATCCTTCTGATTGAATTCATTACGCAAAACAAAGATTCTATGGATCGTGACGAAGCCATCGTCATGGCCGGGCGATACAGGTTACGGCCGATCCTCATGACAACAATGACTACCTGTGTCGGAATGATTCCGCTTTCGCTCGGTTTTGGAGACGGCGGCGAAATTTTATCTCCTCTTGGCGTATCAATCATTGGAGGTCTGATTGGTTCCACCGCAATCACTTTGATTCTGATTCCTGTGCTTTATGCCATGACGGATGACAATAAGCAGAAGCGTCTTCGCAAGAAAGAAGTGCGACTTGAAGAGATTCGCAAGCTTGAGGAAAAATGGGACAATGAATAAACTATTTGCTAGTTAAAAGGTGCATTCTCGAACTCGGACGGTTTCTACGGCAAATAGGGACTGGCGTTAATCTTAAATCAATTTAAAACTAAAAAACCGTTAAAGCAGGCGCTTTAACGGTTTTTATTTGATTAATTAATGTTCGAATCGGTAATGAATATAATCAAGGATGATCTCAACCACACAATTGAAATCCAGTTTACTTACATTTAACACGAGGTCAAAATTTCTCAGGTCAAGCATTTCTTTCCCGCTGACCTTGTAAATGTAGCGTTCTGTCGCTTGATCCGTTTCAGAGAGCAAGGCACTCGCATCTTCTTCACCAAGGTCGAAGATGCGTTTATAATTCTCGACGCGATAGTCATCATCGCCGGATAGGAATACATTCATGACATTTGTTCTGCCACGCAAACGATGAAATCCACCTCTTCCCATCACAACAGCGGAACCATCTCCCAGAAGTCGATTCATGATTTCTTCTTCTTTTTCATGAACCAAAGCATCGCTTACAATGCTCTTAACCTCAGGAATATAGGATTCAAAATCCTGCAAAATCGGAGTTTTCCTGAGGAGCTCCCAGAAATGACTCTTCGCTTTACAGTCTTCTTCAGGATCAACGGCGGCATCATACGCTTCTCCCGCTTTTGTAATTGTCTTTTTATCGATATAGACGGCTGAAATTCTTCGCGCTAAGCGCTGTCCGATTTCAAGACCTCCGCAACCCGGTTGTCTGCTAATCGTTATAATTACCGAACTGGACATACTCCATTCTCACATCCTTCATTTCCTATATCATAGTCTACTTCTTCTTTTTCATATTTTGAGATCAGGGAAGGGATAAACGGTTTCATCTCTGCAACTCGTTTGTTATATTCCCCTTGGTCAATCTCTTCAAACGGCAAGAGCTCATAAAAGTTGTCTTCATAGGAAAGGAATGACAAAGCAAGTGTTTCGTCCCAATGTTCAAAGACCCACTCCTCGACGGCATCCCATTCATTATCTCTGACATGGATTGTGATGGAACAATTATGTTCTACATAGTGTTCCATGAATAGTCTGTAGATTTCAAGCTGTTCGATGGCAGAAACATCGCCTTTGAGTCTCCCTTCGGGGGCCTTGACCGGAAATTCGACAACCTTGGTTACGCAAGTTTCTCTGTCTTGGCCGACTTCGGGATGAACAGGGTAGCCCAGTTCTTCGCAGACTTTGACAAGCGGATCGTCGCTGCTGATTCTTATCCTCCGGATAAAGTAAGGCGCATGGGAAAAATGTACTCCGCTCGAAACGACCGGCAATAAGCTCAGCGTTCCCTCAGGTTTTACTGTTGTTATCAGCAAAGGTTCTTGTTGCCCGAGTTCACGAGCATAGTCGGCAGCCGCCCGTCTTGCAGCTTCTTTCAGTTCGCGAAGAAGCTGTATTTCTTGTTCTTTCGTGTAGGAAAGTGCATTCACCATATCCTGCCACCCGGTGAGCGAACAGCCAAGAAGTTTATCTCTTTGCTGTACCGCATTCCATTCGGGTATTTCAAGTTCGGTACAAGTCATGCGATAACCTGCTCTCGCAGACAAACGTTGTGCTTCGATGAGACCTTCATGGTCTAAAACTCCGTCTTTTGCAAAAGCCATCACATTCACGGTCGTTAAGTTGCAAAGACCCTTCGAATCCAGTAAAATTTCTGCACAAGGATTCACTCCGTTGAAATTCGGACGACGTTTTGCTCCTGCTTCCTCATTTACCCAACCGGGTTCACCGGAATACCGCATCTGCTGCAGATGCCAATGAAGCTGCTCTCTGCTGGGTTTACTGCGATAGTAAATGGAGTTATTACTCATTTGCCTATGTGCAATTTCCTGATCGATGACCCATTTTTCGTCCACTTTTTTATAGAGTTCACTTTTCGCCTGTATTGTTTCTTTATCGTCTTGGTCAATCAATGCGATTTCCGCAGTACGACGAACACCTCCGACGACAACGTTTTCGCCAATAATGTTTGCAATGTCAAGACAGTCGAGCGGAGTCAGTTTTGCACGTTCCGCAGTGCTGCGACAAGATGCCTTTTCAACGACACGATTGATTTTTGTGAACATATTTTTCATGCTTGAATGTCCGCTGGCGGTTCCGCCAAACGTTTTCAATTTCTCACCCTTGCCGCGAACATTGTCATAGTTTAATAGGACGGTCGTAATCTTTCGATATTCCGTGCTGTACAGTACTTTAAAGTAATAGTCCAGCGATTGGACCCAACCTTCTTTACTGTCACCAATCGTAATTGTGATTGTGTCATTGTGCGTAAATTCGATAGAAGTGTTATCCTGCCGCAATGACTTCAATTGTGGAGTGTACGATTCATGTATAATTTCAATGTTTTTCCTGACCGGAGGAAGCTTTTCGACATCAGTTTTTAGGATACGGACTCCGACTCCCGAACCGACCATCAAAAGATAAAACACGTCCTTAAAGGCTGCGAAGCTGTCGATAACCTGAAAAGAACAATTATAGTTTGACATGGGGTAGAATTTTGAAACATCGGTGCTTCCGACCCAAAGTGTTCTGCCGGAAAGGAATTGTTTGAGCTCGAACATATTCTTATAGAGCTTTTCCGCTTCGTCCTTTGATGTCGGGACGAGACTGCAATTATATTCGACGGCTCTTCTGACGGTCTCCCACCAGTATTCCCTTCGCATTTCTTCCGGCATCCAACGGGAATAGGTTCGATAATAGACAAAGCTACCGAGTTGGTTCATCGGAGAAGGCGCATGCTTGAACACGCTGACAAAGTCCTCTGAAATGATGCGTCCATCTCTTCGTTTTCTCGCATCTCTTGTCTTGTCTCTTTCATAACGATAAATGATATATTTTTTTGCAGCGTCTTTTCTCGAACTGGCCATCAAAAAATCTTCGACCAAATCCTGAATATCTTCTACATGGACTTTTCGTTCGGAACGCTCGACCTGCTTTTCGATTCGCTCGGCGATGTCTCCGGCGAGTTTTTCATCAATACCGTCTTTTGTTTCCTGCATCGCGTTTTGAATCGCGATTTTGATCTTTGCGCCATTGAAACTGCTCTCGCTGCCATCTCTTTTTAGTACTGTTTTCATGTATTGCCTCCCCTAAACTGAAAAGAAAAGAAGATCCTCGCCTCACTATATAGCCGGTTCTCTTCTATAAACCACATTATATAGTATTCTGGTAAAGGAAGCAAGCTCTATGAATAATAGTTCATAATCATTTCCCAAGCATTCTTAGTTTCTATAAATTCGCGATAATGTTTGCTTACATTTTTGTTATATTTTTCTAATTCAACAAGAAGATTCTCATACTCCGGATTGTCGAAATAGTCGCAAATTTTAGGAAGCACCTGCCGCAATTGTTCCCGAATCTCCGAAATTTTTTCCTCATACTCTTCTTGCTGGGTAATATAGAGCATCAGCGGCTTATAACGAATCCAGCCAATGCAGGCTTTATAAAAACGATTTGACACCGCTTCATTATCTGCTTGGACAAATTTCAATTTTGTTGGTAGTACCCCTTCCAA
>JAQUUY010000030.1:10690-12731 GCA_028693645.1 Eubacteriales bacterium
GAATAGCTGGTATCATATGCCACGAAAACATTTAATCTGATATTTTCATTGCTGACCAAACCGGATTCGATAAAATTATAAATATAACTCTTAAGAACTTGCTTGAAATTTTTCCTGCCTGTGGCAAAACCAATAGCCACCTTGACTTCCTTTTGTTTTTTCATCCATTGCCTCCTTCTTCCTACAAAAAAATGGGATCAGCCAAAAAAAGCTCCCCACCCTGAAAGCAATTTCTCTTGAAAGAGATCCTAAGATCTCCCAACCGAAATCAAATATTTAATTTATCATACCTTGTTTTTTGATTTTTGTCAAAAAACATCCATTTTTTTCCTTCGCTATCTCTGCGACCTCAAAGAGAAGGGAGGGCTCGCTTTTTGGCAACCCCTCCCTTGTTTTGAAACTAGATTAAAAGTCCGGCACGTTTTCTTGCATGGTCGAGATGCGCGGCAACTGCACGTTCTCCGGCATCCGGATCATGGTCAAGGAAAGCTTGATAAATCTTTTTGTGTTCTTCCAACACTTCCCCTAATCGGCCATCAAGATAACTGCTGTTCGTCTTTGTCTGTTTGATATAAAATTGGTAATCGGAAAGCGTATGCGCGAGCATTCGATTTTTTGCAGCTTCGTAAATCAGCTCATGGAAACGCATATTGATATTGAGCATCTTATCCGCATCTTCCTTCATAGTATAAAACTCCATGAATTCATACGCTTCTTCCAACTTTTCCATTTCTTCTTTTGTGATGCGTTCAATTGCCCATCTGACTGCAATGATTTCAAAGGCCTTTCGCATTTCGCAAAGATCTTTGAGATCACGTGCAGTTAAACCGACAACAAACGCTCCGCGGTTCGGTATCGTTCGTAAAAGTCCTTCGAGCTCGAGTTGGCGAAACGCCTCTCGTACCGGTGTTCTCGAAACCCCATAAAGATCACAGACTTGCTGCTCAGAGAGCTTGTCGCCGCTTCTAAGTTTGCCGGTCAGTATGTCTTTTCGCAGTTCCGAAAACAAATTGTCGGACAGCGATGCGCCAAGGCCTTTTGAGCCAACAGCATCTTGCATCATCACTTCATCCCGTCTACTTTCTCAAGGATGTAATCAGCAAATTCAGCACTGGTCGCACCGTCAGGACGTCCGGTCAGAACGAGTTTGCGCTCGGTCAATGTACATATTTCAAGAGCAGCATAAAGCTTCTCCGCTTGCTCCTGATATCCGATATGGGAAAGCAGCATTGCCCCTGCGCGAATTACGCTGCAGGGATCGGCATAAATATCTCTGCCTTCTTCGACCATACGCGGTGCAGAACCGTGAATTGCTTCGAACATGGAATATTTTGTTCCAAGGTTGGCACTTCCTGCCGTTCCGACTCCACCCTGGAATTCTGCCGCTTCATCGGTCAAGATGTCACCGTAAAGATTTGGCAAGATCAGGACTTGGAATTGTCCTCTTCTCTTCTCATCGATGAGCTTTGCGGTCATGATATCGATGTACCAATCATCCGTCTCGATTTCGGGGTATTCCGCTCCGACTCTTTTGCAAACGTCGAGGAATTTTCCGTCGGTTGTTTTTACTACGTTAGCTTTCGTAACAATCGTGACTCTCTTTTTTCCGTTCTTTCTTGCATATTCATAAGCAAGACGAGCGATACGTTCGGTTCCTTGGCTTGTGATAACACGAAAATCAACCGCAAGATCATCGGTCACATTTACGCCCCTGCTTCCCATCGCATAAAGGCATTCTGTGTTTTCACGGAAGAAGGTCCAGTCGATGCCCTTTTCCGGTACCTTGACCGGTCTTACATTCGCAAAAAGATCAAGTTCTTTTCTCATTGCAACGTTTGCACTTTCAACGTTTGCCCAAACATCACCCTTACGCGGTGTCGTTGTCGGCCCTTTTAAAAGGACGTCGCATTTTTTCATTTCAACAACCACTTCATCGGGAAGGGCTTTTCCGACGGCGGCGCGGTTTTCGATGGTGCAGCCATCGATGGTGCGGAATTCGACTTTTCCTTTCCGCACTTCATCGGCCAGCAGCGATTCCAAA
>JAQUUY010000031.1 GCA_028693645.1 Eubacteriales bacterium
CGGGTTTTTTATGCGAACTCTTTTATCTTTGGTTGCTTGCACCAAGGACGTTTTTAATCTTGTGTTGCACCATGTCACGGATAGCATCTCTTGCAGGTCCGAGGTATTTTCTCGGGTCGAATTCCGCGGGATTTTCGATAAAATAGCGTCTGATCTCAGCCGTCATTGCAAGCCGAAGATCCGTGTCGATATTTACTTTGCAAACTCCGTGTTTGCAAGCGGTGCGGATCATTTCTTCGGGTACACCCTTTGCGCCGGGAATATTCCCTCCGTATTCATTACATCTTGCAACAAACTCGGGAAGCACGGTAGAGGCACCGTGGAGGACCAATGGCGTTCCGGGGAGAAGGGCACGGATTTGTTCGAGTCGTTCAAAATCAAGGAAGGGTTCTCCCTTGAATTTATAAGCACCGTGGCTTGTTCCGATAGCGACGGCCAAAGAATCAACACCGGTTTTGGCTACGAATTCTGCTGCTTCTTCAGGGTCTGTAAAGGAAGCAGAACGGCCATCAACTTTGATGGAATCCTCTATTCCTGCCAACCTACCGAGCTCAGCTTCAACGACGACGCTTTTTGAATGGGCGTATTCGACGACTTCTTTTGTTCGAGCGATATTCTCTGCGAGTGGATATTTGGATCCGTCGAACATAACGGATGTAAATCCATCGTCAACGCATTTTTTGCAAATATCAAAGTCTTCGCCATGATCGAGGTGAAGGCAGATATCAAGACCGCTGTCTTCAATCGCGGCTTCGACTAATTTCAAAAGATAAATGGGTTTTGCGTATTTTCGCGCTCCCGCAGAAACCTGAAGAATCAAGGGCGCGTTTTCGATCTTGGCGGCATCGACAATCCCTTGAATGATTTCCATGTTGTTGACGTTAAATGCTCCTACCGCATAATCGCCTTGAAGCGACTTAGCAAACATTTCCCGCGTTGTTACGAACGCCATAATAAGCACCTCCTATGTCATGCTGAACAAATCGCGCAAAAAAAGCGCAATAAAAAAATGTATTTCTTGTATCGCTAAATACTGACACAATTATACACCTTTTGTAGCACGAATGCATGGCTTTTCTTAAGTTAATTGGTAATAATGGAAATGACCTCATCGGGAGTGGAACCTGCCGGTATCGTAAACTCTCCGGCCTGAAGCCTTGTATCTGCACCGGCTTTGTTGACCGCATCATAGAATTCCTGCTTGGAGTTCAAAACACCGGAATCCACGAGGTTTTGCGCAATTTGACTTCCTGTGGCTCCATATTCAATCGTAAGGGTCACTGTTTCCTTTGTTTGAGTATCCTCTTCTGCGGCAGCGTTTCCCTCGCCTGTGTCAGCAACATCGTTGTCTGCAGGCTCTTCGGTGTCTGATGCTTCCTCTTCGTCGGCGGCGGTATTCTCTTCGGTTTCAGGAACTCCCGAAGTATCCGAACTCTCCTCAACGACCGGCGTTTCTGCATTAGCAAGAGCCTGAGCTTCAATCGAAGTTGGATAATCCATAATGAGATCGATTTTTTGATATATAACAAAGGATGCCAGAAGCAAAATCACTAAAGCAATCAAAAGGTCGTTCTTGTCATAGATGATATCTTTTAATTTATTCATGGGAGTTTCCCTTTATTTATTATAGGTGGTGGAAAAAATCGGGTCTGTTTTTTTAATCTTTCTTCTCCTTTAATTTAGCACACTAAGTGAAGAAGCACAAATTACATTTTAGTTACTTTACATTTTGGTGACTTTATCGTGTCGCTTTTGCCAACATAGACAAAGTGTTGTATAATACAGAAATGATTACAATAAAAATTGGTGAAAACGAACAAAATCAAAGGCTAGACCGCTTTCTGAAAAAGTATTTCAGAAAAGCACCGCTTAGCTATGTCTACAAATTGATCCGTACCTCGGTCAAAGTAAATGAGAAAAGAGCATCCGAACAACAACAGCTTATGCTTGGGGATGAACTGCTCATATATATCAGCGAGGAACAGGCAGAAACCTACCGTGGTACCGATCGAATTTCAAAAGCCAAACGACAATTTCATATTGCGTATGAAGATGAAAACATCCTCATCGTAGATAAACCCTTTGGACTTTTGACCCATGGAACAGAAACTGAAAAAAAGAACACCTTGGCAAATCAGGTTATCTCCTATCTTATTGAAACAGGAGCATACCATCCTTCGCGCGAAAAGACCTTTGTTCCTTCGCCTGCGAATCGGCTTGACCGAAATACCACGGGGCTTGTGATTTTTGGGAAAAACTACGAAGCAATTAAAGGTTTGAATGCAATGCTTCGGGAACGATCCCAAATCCGAAAATACTATCTCACCATCGTTTCGGGTGAAGTCAAAGGAGATCTTCATCTGATTGATCGCATGGAAAAAGATCGAGAACAAAACAAAGTGCACGTTCGAACCGAATTATCCGGTGAGGGAAAGCGGATGGAAACACTGGCAAGACCTTTGAAAAAAACAAAAGACTTTACTCTTGTAGAAGTAGAACTTGTAACCGGTAGGACCCATCAAATCCGTGCACATCTTGCAAAAGCAGGCTATCCCATCATTGGAGATGAGAAATACGGAGATCCAAGAATCAATGCAAGAATGAAACAGCGTTTTGCTTTGACGACACAACTTCTTCACTCCTATCGCCTGTGTTTTGGACAAGCGACGACGCCTTTTGAGAATCTTGAGGGGGTAACGGTCGAATGTCCGGTTCCACCCGCGTTTCGGACAATTCTTGCAGATTTGTTTGGGGAAGAGGAGTTTTCATAGATGGCTGGCTATCACGATGTCAAACGCTTCAAGGAAAAATATAAGCTTTACATAGCAGCAGGTATTACGGCTTGGGTCATTCTGTTTTTTGTGCATCCCATCGGGATTCACGGGGATGCCATGGCACCGACTCTTGAAGACGGTCAGATTGTGCTCGTTTTAAAACAGACCTATAAAAAAGAAGCCCCGCCTTTGTATGAAGTCGTGAATTTCAACCGTGATTTTTCAAAGGAAGGTGCTGCGGGCGAAAACGAAGTCAGAAGAGTAGTTGGACTTCCCGGGGACACCATTGAAATCAAGGCGGGAATCGTCTATCGTAACGGAGACCCGATAAAAGAACAATATGCAAATATCGGAACTGCTGAAAATATGTCGCTTCTGACAATAGAAGAAGGAAAAATCTTCGTGTTAGGGGATTCGCCGAAAAACGGAATTGACAGCCGAACCGTTGGGCCATTGGAGATGAAGGATTTGCGAGGGGACTGCCGCTGGATTCTTTGGCCGCTTCAAAGCTTCGGTGCAGTAGAATAGTTATTTCAAGGGGTAATTTTGGGAACGAAGAGGAGAATCAAAACAAATGAAAGAATGGATCAAAGACATAGCAATTGCACTGGTTGTTGGATTGTTGATTTTGCAGTTGGTGAAACCAACGATTGTAAAGGAGCATTCGATGCTTCCGACGTTAAATGAAAACGACTATATCTTTTTGAGTAAACAGTCCTATCGTATTCATAAACCGGAGCGTGGGGACATTATCGTTTTTCATACGGATCTGCTTCAGGCAAACGGGGATGAAAAGTTGCTGATAAAAAGAATCATCGGACTTCCGGGAGATGAAATCTACATATCGGAAGGAGTTGTTTATTTGAACGGAGAAAAGCTCGAAGAAGACTACACCTTGGATGGCTATACTGCTTCGGAGATGGACGCGCTGGTTGTTCCTGAAGATGAACTCTTTGTAATGGGAGATAATCGCCAAAACAGTACAGACAGCAGGGAAGAAACCATCGGTTGTGTAGATCAGGATTTGATTGTGGGGAAAGCTGTTTTTCGCCTCTATCCTTTCAAAGAAATCGGAACGCTCTAAAGCAAAACAGGGAAACCGGATCGGAGCGATACTATGAGACAAAGAAAATTAATCGCAAATAATAAAAAAGCCAAGCATGATTACTTTATTGAAGAAGTATATGAGGCGGGCATCGTTTTGACGGGGACGGAAATCAAATCAATCCGTCAAGGACGAGTTAACTTAAAAGAGAGTTTCGCAAGGGTCGAAAATGCGGAACTGATTGTTTACGGAATGCACGTAAGTCCCTATGAGCAAGGGAATCGTTTCAACGTCGATCCGCTAAGACCGAGAAAACTGCTTCTGCATAAAGCGGAAATACGAAAACTAATTGGGTATACGACCTTGAAAGGTTTGACTTTAGTTCCGTTGAATCTATATATCGATGAAAAGGGCAGGGCTAAATTGGAGATTGCTGTCGCAAAGGGCAAAAAGCTTTATGATAAGCGTGAGGACATCGCAAAACGTGATTCGGATCGTCGTATCCAGCAGGAGATGAAACAGAGCCGCCGCGGAGACTAATAAACAGTAAAATGCTACTTGAGAAAGCGCCGATTTGAAGTAATATGATTTTAATGTTAATGAGGATCTTTTTGTGGTATAATAAGGACATACAAATGATGTGTACCTCCTCTGATTTTACAGAGGTAAACCAGACGCCCTAAAGTTTTGTTCCGGATATCCGAAACAAAGAGTATGGGGGTGAAATGGTTTCGACGGGGGTGCGGAATCAGGATAAGCGAGCCGCAGTTTGCCAAGTCTGCGTTAAAAATGGCACGTTAAATATAAACGCTAAAAATAATAACAATTTCGCACTGGCTGCATAGCAGCCGCCGCGCGTCAGCTCCGATTCACCTATAGGTCGGCTGATCTGGCGTAAAAAATATAGGAAAACTCTATGCGATTTCTCGGTAACATAGGGGAACCACGAGATAGCTAAAGTCGAAGCCTGCTGACGGGCGTCGAAAGAAGCGAAACAATAAACCATCAGCTGCGCTCGGAGAAAGTTCTGCGGAAGTGCTTTCGGACAGGAGTTCGACTCTCCTCACCTTCACCATTTTGTCTATGTAAAAAAGATGTCCTGCGTCAAAAACGCAGGATTTCTGCCGTTTTTGGAGCTTTTTTGTCCACTGAAAAGCTGTTTTTTAGAACATCGATTTTGAGGATGTCATATAGAGAATTTCAGTGATTTGGGGGAGTCGAACTCTCATTTTACCTATTTTTACCCCAATTGCAGAAAAAAGTGGTATTTGCTTTCCTTAAAAAAGGTAAAAGAATACGCATGGAAAGAGTGCATCTTTTGAGATGGCAGAAAAGCAGCTTTTTAAGTCAGCGCTATTTTTAATAATGTAGAAATCCATTGATTTTATTTGCATTTTCTGATGTGAAAACTCACATACTAATCTTCACTAAGCTGTGAGCGGCCTTATGGATATAGGGAATGAATTTATAAGTCTGCCTTTGACGGACTTTTTTCGAGACTATTGATAAGTTATTGCATTTTTTCGGCACTTTCTAGCACAATTCATGCATACCAGGCATTCGTTCTTGATGATTCTATATGTGTCTTCCTCTATATTTACTGCTTTGATAGGACATGACTGATAACATAACCCGCAGTTAATACATTTGTCTGAATTGATTCTCATATAATGCTTGGATAGTCGGGCAGAAAAACTAAAAATAGTTCCGAACGGGCATAGATTATAATGCCATAGTTCAGGCGGAAAAAGCAAAGTTATTATTATTCCCGATGCGAATAAAACAGGCAGCACTGGTAATTGGCAACCGGAGACTACAGTAAAAAGGAAAGCGGCAATAAAAGCCGCCAATACTATGTATCGAATCAAGGGCCTTGATAAATAGGACGGTATTTTAATACTTTTTATGTGGAGTCTTGATTTTAATAAAGTGATAAAACACATAGCTGTGTTGATTGGACAAATCCAACCGCAGTATATACGGCTGAACCATAATGATACGATGAAGCTCAGGACAAATAAACCCATCCACAGGTGCACCCTTCCTATCAATATAAGAGCAACAAACAAAATCAGAAAGGCTATTTGTATTAAATGCTGTAGTATCTTATTCATAGCTATACTCCTTATAGATACTTGGATTTGGGGATTTTACCACAAAAAACTCAAGAACATCACTTTGGTAATTAATAATATTCATTTTTGTTTTGTAAGGGATATTGATAATTTGGCCTCCGTGATAATTCGCGGAACATTGGTCTCCAAGCGTCAATGTCATTATGCCGCGTATGATTATTATATAGACATTTGAATTGGAATAGTGTTCCGGAAGTCCTTCTCCGGTGGGTAAAACCATATGATTGATCAGCAATGGTGTGTCATCAACGAGCTTTTCAATAATCTTACCATCACTTTTTGTAAACTCATAAATTTTTTCAAGCATAAAACTCATCTCTTTTTGTTTTTTAAAAATTATTATTGTATTGAAAACTGCGCTTCGCAGTCTAAAACTTTAATTTGATTTCTGCCTCTTCGCCAGGCTTCAAGGTGCAATTATCCGGCAGAAGAAGTTTAATCTTCACACTTTCCCGGTCCTTATTAGCTGCAGTCTGCAAGTCCTTGGGGGTATATTCACTTTCCACATCAATATACTTTACAATTGCATCATAAGCTTTTCCGTTGTTTTTTACCTGAAAGGCCTGATTATATCCTATTTTGTTTATATAATCAACCGGCAGATAGAAGACAAAGTATTTTTCTACATCAGCAGCGATATCAACAAGGTGATAGCCTGATGACACCATATCTCCCTTATCGTAACTCTTGCTCATAACTACACCATTACATGCCGCTAAAATCGTATATTTGTCAAGATCTTCTTTCATTTCCCGAAGCTGACTTTCGGTCTTGTCAATATCAAGCTGTGTGGAATCCGCGGAGGAACTGCTTCTTGCATTGTCCAATTGGGCCTTTGTTGCAGCCACTGTATTTGATGCGGAATCCGCAGCTACTTTTGCCTTATCCAGGACATCCTTGGAGATCGCACCTTGGTCATATAATGATTGTGCATTCAGATAATCTTGCGAGGCTTTTTCATTAGATGATACGGCGCTTCGGTAATTGGACTCAGCTACAGTAACGCTGTTCTCCGCTTGACTATTGCCGTTGCCTAACTTCAGCTCCGCTAGAGCGGTCTTTTCCTTTTCCATCGTAAGCTGAAGCTGTTCATAGGAATATTCCTGATTGGTACTGTCAATTTTGGCTATCACATCTCCTTTTGAAACATGAGTACCAAGTTCTACCGGCATCTCAATAATTTTTCCTGAAACCTCAGTTGTCTGAGAAATAGTTGTGGCTTCCACCACGCCGATATACCTTTGATTGTAATTACCGTATAAGAAAATACCCAACGATACAATAACGATCAAGGCCAACGGAATAATTTTTTTCTTATGTTTTAAAATCTTCATAATCTAGATTCTCCTTTATATCGTAAATATTTAAGTACTTTTAAGCTGGGATTTACAAATATTTATATCCTTCGATAGCGCTTGAGAAGAATTGTGTTAATCGCCATACATAGGATTGTTAAACTTAATAGGATTAGAACATCGGGTAAAATCGAACCGAGTCCGCTTCCGCGTATCATGACCTTATCCAATGCATCCGCCACATAGTAAAGGGGCATGAACTTCCCAACCAGTGTCCACTCCGGCGATAAATCAAACAGACCGGTGAAGAATACCTGCGGAACCACAATGATCGGGATAAACTGGATCATCTGAAACTCGCTTGTTGCTGCAGTTGACATCAGAATCCCGAACGCGAGGGCCACCATTGCAGACAGCAGCGTGATAAGCAAAACAAGCCAGAGGGAACCAACCATCATAATATCCAGGATGTAAATAACAAAAAATGTTATGATCGCTGCCTGAATAACAGATACGACTCCGAATCCCAGCACATATCCGGTGACAATTTCCCAGCGTTTTATCGGAGTGGACAGCAGTTTTTCCAGAGTCCCGGTGGTTCTCTCCTGCAGAAAAGAAATGCCGGAAATTAAAAATGTAAAAAAGAAAACGATGAAACCGATCAGCAGTGATCCAAAATTATCGAAGGTGGATAAATCACTCGCACCATACACATATTTAACGTCGGTTTTTAAATCGTACCGCTCGGAAGAGGGCATCATGTTTTTTTTTGCAGCCTCCATGGATGCAAGCGCCGTTTCGGCCTTTGTTGAATTACCGCCGTCCAGTTTTATGTAGAGTTCCCCCCCGGTCATTTCGATGGCAGCTATGATCTCTTTATGTTCCATCATCTGCATTGCTTCAGACTCTGTGCAGCGTACTGTTTTGATATTGTTTTCATACAAATTGTCCATATATTGCTGCGGAGCGTTAACGATACCAACGGTTAAATCCGTAGTGGAAGAGTCCAGGATGAAATAGATCATCGTCAGCAACAGTAACGGCGCGAATATGATCAGCGCCAACGTTCGTTTGTCATGGCGAAGCTGATTCAGGATTCGTATGACCATAGCTTTAATCCTCATATTTACCACCCCCATAATAAATAAATGCTTCTTCTATGCTGCTTACACCGATTTCACGCTGCAGTTCCTCCGGGGTTCCCTGCGCGATCAGCAGTCCGTTGCGCATCATCGCGAGCTGATGGCATTTTTCGGCTTCATCCATCACATGAGTCGTTACAAGAATAGTTACTCCGTTATCAGACATTTTGTATAATTCCCTCCATATATCCTTGCGAAGGAGAGGATCAATCCCAACTGTCGGCTCATCCAGTATCAGCACCTTCGGCTGCTGGAGCATGGCCATGGCCAAAGAAAGCCTCCGCTTCATACCGCCGGAATATGCAGCCACCGGTTTATATAGGTCGTCGGACAGGTTCATCAACTCCATTACCTCAATCATGCGTTTTTTATACTGTTCTTTTTTCATGCCGTATATCGTTGCATAAAATTCCAGGTTTTCTGCCGCTGATAACGCGGTGTACAACGCGTCGGATTGTGCCATATAGCCAATCTCTTTCATCAAAGAGAGCTGAGGCATTTTCCTTCCCAGGACAAAGGTCTCTCCCGAGCTGGATTCGGAAATTCCTGCCATTATTTTTACTGTGGTGGTTTTACCGCAGCCTGATGGTCCCAGCAGGCCATAAATAGAACCATAGGGTACCTGCAGTGTTACGTCTTTAAGGACCTGCCTTTCCCCGAAGAACTTATTAACGTGATTTACAATGATACAATCAGCTTTGTTTTCCATGTTACCCTTCTTTTCATTTATCCCATTTCTTTGAATAAAGGTGTTACCCCGTAAGAAATATGATAATAGCGCTTGCAATTAGACAACACGATGTCTATAATTATATTACTTGATCGTTTCATAAAAAAAAACCATCAATGTATCTGGGGATGTCGAATTTTTTGAAGGAGAAAAAGAAAATGAATCAGGAATCCAGAAAAGTTGCAAAGACGAAAGGGATAATCAAAGACGCGTTTTTTGAACTTTGCAAAGAAAATAAAATTGAGAAAATCAGTATAAAGGATATTACAACAAATGCACATATAAACAGGAGCACATTTTATCTCTATTACAAGGATATTTACGACTTGCTGGAAAGCATTGAAAATGAGTTTTTGGCAGATTTCACAAATAAAGTCAAAGATGTATATACTATCATTTTGAAGGATGGAGACATCTATCCAATGATTCCGTCATTGGAGTTTTATCAGAAATACAGCAAATACTTGATGGTATTGCTTGGCAGCAACGGCGATCCGGTATTTGCCCATAAATTGAAAACCATAATAAAAAAGAATTTATCGGAACTGCTAATAAGTGAGGAATTTCAAGCGGTTCCATATTTGGACTATATTATAGAATATTTAGCATCTGCCCAAATTGGCGTATTAACACATTGGCTTCAAGGTGAAATGAAGCTTTCCATGGAAGTGATCGGCGATTTATTGAAGAAAATGAGTCTATACGGACCGATTGGATATATGAAGTCGCTGAAATAAAAAGTCATAGCTTCCGTGAACTGAGGTGATAGAGTGGGGATAGTTTTATCGCATTACTTTGAAGCAATGGCACAGATACCGATTTTCAGTAGCCTGGAAAAAGATGAATTGAAGCATTTACTAAGCAGTCCTCAGCGTGAACTGAAGGAATATGGCAAAGGTCAAATCATTTATCTGAAATATGATAAATGTAACACTATGGATATTATTCTGGAAGGTAAAATTGCAATTCAAAGCATAGACGAAAATGGCAATATACTAACAATCAAGATATTTTCAAATCGAGATGTGATTGGAGCTAATTTGGTGTTTTCAGGTAGAAACGAATATCCGATGACGGTCACATCACTAACCAGATCTACAATACTTCACTTGCCAAAACAACTAGTACTTGAAATATGCAAGGGGAACGAATTGTTTATGAACAGCTTGCTAAAAGAAATTTCAAATAAGACATTAATTCTAACCGACAAAATTAATGAGATTATCATGAAATCAATAAGGCAACGAATTGTAGATTTTCTGGATTATGAGTTCCATCAGCAAGGAAATAAGACTATTCGATTAAGAACAACAAAAAAAGAATTGGCAGAGAGGTTAGGTATTCAAAGAGCATCTCTTTCTAGAGAACTAAGCAAAATGAAAAGAAATGGCTTGATCGATTATGATGTTAAATCCATAACTATTAAAAACATGCCGTTTATTAAAAATTCAAATGTGTAACATCGGCAACATTATTTGAGCTTTTTAGAAAGTATAATGGCTATAAGGATTAAATTTTTAATTGTTTGGGAGGGATACCAATGAGATGAAAAATAATAGCCAAGAGTTTTCTATTATTATGAATTAATGGAGGTGTCATTATGGAAATACCTAAGGATTTAAACTCAATTAAGAGCGCATATATGATGGCTAAAAGCGAAAATAATAAGCCCGAAATGAATCGGCTGAGGCAAGAAGCGTTAATGGCCATGAAAAATGATGTTCCTGTTTCTAAGACAGAAACTAAGTACTCTGGGGTAACGGACTCTGCCAGAAACAAATATGATTCATTAGAATTAAGTGAAACTGGCAAACAAATTTCCAGAGCTGGAAGCGCTCCACAGTTAATTAATTAAAAACTACGTTGTGAGATAAATCAAGTAAAATTTACTAGTGCAGCTTTCCTATCTATAGGATAACTGTAAAATAGAATAGGTATTTGTATCAGGCCATATTACAGCATAATGCTGCGATATGGTCTTTTTTATTGAAACAACTTGCTTTAAGGGAGGTTTTAAGTTGAACAGCAACCGATATTTTCAGGAGATTAGCCGCAGACTCATGCAGTTTAATATCTCCGCAGAAGGAATCAAAAACGGTGCCTTCTATTTTTCTTTCGACGGTGCACCGCTTTGTCATGTGGCGCCAGATGGCGCGAACTATTATTATTCAGAGCATCTGGACACGGAAGAGAAAAAAGGACTTTGCAGTATGGTGGCGGAAATTTCTGAGGAGACAAAAATATATGTACTGACAGTGGAAAATGCCTCGCCACTAAAAGCCGCCGATCTGCGAGACGGATATAAGCTGCTATGCGAACATGAGAATATCGTCTTAGCAGGAACAGATCTGGGAGAACGCGGCTATCTGTTTGTAACCTGGCGATATACCTATGCCAGGAAAGGTGTTACCCTTGGCCACTACTATCATAATGATTATTCTGGAGCTAAAGAGGATTTCGCAGTTCGCTCCGGACTCATAAATGAGCACAAGCTGTTTGACAAGGAAGAATTGAAGGAAGTCTATCGTGCTTTAGATCAGGGCCAGAAATACATTCCCTATCTTACATTTGACCAAGAACAAAAGATACTTGAGCTAAAAAAGAAAGTCGAACATGTCTCACCAAAAGCGGTTGAAGCATATAAAACAGAGCAAGAGACACAAATGGAGAAGCCCATCTTCCATATTCAAATCGTGGTTGGCTATCTGGAAGAAGATCTTCTGAAGGTTCAAAAGGACTCTGAGGGCGCTGCGCTTATGCATGAACTGAAGCTGCCTGCGACTGCTTCCGAGCTACAAGAAGCCTATGATTTTCAAACCAAAAAAGAAACCTTTTATCAAACCGTGAAGTGTATTCGCTATCCAGATATGATCAGCGATATGTCCGTGATTGATTTGGATTGCTTGAATGAAGCGGCAAAAATAATTGACCAAATGAATGAATTGCAAATTGCAGCTATCAATGAGAAGTAATCCTCCGGAAGATGAAGTACAACTAAAAGAACTCTGTGATAATATCCATGGGCCGTTACGGTTCATACAAAACCATCTGAACATGTAAATTTGTATAATGGCAGTTTTTGAATATGAAGCTGTTATTTTTACTTTGTAGCCTTAACAGGGCATAAGGAGGAAATCATATGAAACGCATAGAAACTGCCCGATGGATACCCTCGCCCAATCAGCCAAGCAAACTGGAGTACGATGGCCAGCGCACAGCGCAGGAGGTTTTTGAAGAACTCTCCTACCGTCTTGCAAACACTGGATATCTCCCGGAAGAATATTTTTTATTGGACAGCGAGTGGCTGGATGGAAAGGAATTCCCCCAGAATGCCGATATCTTCAGCACCACCGATTATGGTGGCAGCGAGGGCATTTATACTGACGTTTATCTTCGGATCTATGATGATGGCAACGATATTACAAGGCGTTTCGCCACAGGGAAGACCCTGGGAGAAAGCGAGAGCGATCTTGACCGCATGAATCTCATCGCCTCGGCTATTACAAAAGCCTTTCATTCGGACGGTGTGCATGCCCGGTACATTCGAT
>JAQUUY010000184.1 GCA_028693645.1 Eubacteriales bacterium
CTCACTTCCGCGTACGAGAGAAACGAAACGGATGAATTTGTTCTCCCGACAAATATTTGTGGAGCAGAGGGATCCGCCACGACAATACAAAATGACGATGCTATTATTTTTTTCAATTTTCGACCTGATCGAGCACGAGAGATTACCCGTTGTTTTACGGACGATTCTTTTTCCGGATTTACAAAGAAAGCACGCCCCCAGGGTCTGCATTTTACTTGTATGACACAATACGATGCTTCTATGCCAAATGTGACGGTTGCCTATCCTCCGGAAGCACTAAAAAATACATTTGGAGAATATATTTCTTCGCTTGGCCTAAAACAGCTTCGTATTGCAGAAACGGAAAAATATGCTCACGTGACTTTCTTTTTCAATGGAGGTGTCGAAGCAGCAAATCCCCTGGAGGATCGCATCCTCATCCCTTCACCAAAAGTCGCCACCTATGATTTGAAACCTGAAATGAGTGCTGTGGAATTAACAGATACCCTCATTCCCCTCATTCTAGAGAAAAAATATGACTTTATTGTCTTAAATTTTGCGAATCCCGACATGGTTGGACATACCGGCAACATGGCTGCTGCAATCAAGGCCGTTGAAGCCTTGGATTATTGTGTCGCAAGGATTGTAAAAGCGCTTTCCG
Organism: Eubacteriales bacterium; assembly: GCA_028693645.1. GTDB lineage: Bacteria > Bacillota > Clostridia > Peptostreptococcales > Anaerovoracaceae > STD2-154. The sequence goes on from JAQUUY010000184.1 coordinate 641, forward strand.
AAAGTGGGGGGCAAATGTTACTTACCGCCGACCACGGAAACGCCGATTTGATGATTGATGAAAAAGGTGCTGTCATAACGGCTCATTCACTGAACCCAGTGCCTTTACTTGTATTCACAGATCATCCCGTCCGTTTGGCCTCCGACGGAGTCCTGGCCGACGTTGTTCCCACCCTTCTTGATTTGGCTAAAATAAAAAAGCCGATCGAAATGACCGGCCATAGTTTGCTCCTGTAATAAATCCTATCATAATAATCAATTTTCGATACCAACGCGGGCGGCAACGCCTGCGTTGTAATAATGTTTGATTTCTTTCATCTCGGTCACAAGATCCGCGCGATCAATAATCTCTTGGGGAGCGTAACGCCCAGTCAGTACGACTTCCGTTTTTTTCGGTTTTCCCTCAAGTATTTGAAGCACTTCTTCGATTTCGACTAGATGGAAATAAAGAGCCGTGTTAATTTCATCAAAAACCACCAAATCATAACGACCGGACCAGAGAGCTTCCTTTGTCACTGAAAGCCCATGTTTCGCCTGCTCAATATCTTCTTTTGAAGGAGTCCCATTGATAAAGGAAGGAGTTCCGAATTGTTTCATCGTCAGCTTTTCAAAATACGATACGGCTTTTAGTTCACTATACTCTTGCCCCTTCATGAATTGTCCAAAGAATACCTTGTTGCCTGCACATAGCGCCCGGAGCGTCAGCCCCAGAGCTGCTGTTGTTTTTCCTTTTCCATTTCCTGTATAGACCTGAATATAACCCGTCTCCATTATTTTTCTCCTCCTTTGCGATTTTACTTTCCGGCATTTTTCCCTGCAATTAGGCCTGATGCAATTGCCCATTGGAGATTTCTCCCCCCACAACTTCCGTCTACATCCATGAGTTCTCCGGCGAGGAAAAGTCCCGAGACAATTTTCGATTCCAATGTTTCGCTGTTTATCTCCGAAACCGAGATACCTCCGCTCGTAACTTGGGCCTCAGCCCAACCCTTGGTTCCATCGACAGAAACTTCCCATGTTTTTAAAAGAGAAGCAAGCGCTTGTATCTCTCCAAAGGAAAGCTCTGCAACGTTTTTTCGCAGGGAAACTCCCCATTTTTCGAGGTAGATTGAAATCAATTTTTTGTTTAGTAAGCCTTCTAAAAAGGCCTCGGTTTTTCGGCCTTCAAAGTACTCTTTTCGCTTTGTTAGTTTTTCACATAATTCCGTTTCGCTGTACGCAGGAAACAAGTCGATGATTAAAACAATGTCACTCTTGTTTTCTTTCGGCAAATAACGACTCAGGTCAAAAATACAGATTCCCGAAAGACCATTTTCAATAAACTGTATCTCCCCCGTTTCAGAGGCAAGAACCCTTCCTCTTTGTATAAGAGTCACGCAACCCTTTGCTCTTACGCCTTTCAAATTTTTGAATGCTTGATCAGAAGTCTTAATCTGAACAAGTGCAGGATGCGGCGGCACTAAGCTATGTCCGAAACTTTTTGCCAGAAGATAGCCACTGCCATCGCTACCATAGATACTACCTGCTTTTCCTCCGGTCGCGAGCAAAAGGTGTTTCGCTTTTATGGTTTCACCTTGACTCAGGCGTAGTAAAAAAGAGGCTTCTTTCTTCTCGGCAGAAAGAACCGTCGTTTCAAAATAGCAGTCGATGCCATGACTTCGAATTTGGGCTTCAAACGCTTCTTTTACGGAGCTTGCCTGCTCGGTGTAAGGATACACCCTGCCTTCACTGTCTTGTCGAGAAAAAACACCAAGCGTTTCCAAAAAAAGCATAGTTTCTTCTGGTGGCATCTTATGGAGCATCGTTTCAATCAAGGCCCGGGAACTATGATTATATTGGGCAATCCCGCAGTCACAATTCGAAAAATTACACTTTCCGTTACCGCTTGCTAAAAGCTTTCGTCCCAGCATTTGATTTTTTTCGACAATTGCAACACGAGAGCCCAAAGCCGTCTTTTTCGCAGCGATTGCGGCCGCCATGCCGGAAGCTCCGCCGCCTACAATGACCAAGTCACGTTCTATCGTCTCCACGCAAAATCCTTTCCTTGAAAACAAATGATTATAGTGTTATTATACCATAATGCAACGCACT
>JAQUUY010000185.1 GCA_028693645.1 Eubacteriales bacterium
TATTCAACTCCAAAATGAAGTACTTTTTCGTTCATGCTCTTTCCTTTTTATCTCAGTTCTTAAAACTGAAGTTCTTCTTTCCATTTCAAACGTTCCGAAACATCGTCATGGATGTCTCTAATCGTGATATCTTCAAACTTGCGCAATGATTTTCGCAGTTCTGTCCCCATCCTCAGTACATCAGGGTTTTTGGTTGTTGATGTTCCGCGAACGAATTCATACAATGCCCCATCATTGACTATGATGAGAATCTCTTCGCCTATATACTTTTCTATCTTTTTCAGAAGAGTCAACAAGGAAATATGTCCTACGATTGCCGGTTTTCTGTATTCGAGCATCACAGATTCTTTGAACAAAAGTGTTTCATCCTTATATACACAATACTGAACCCCAATATCTTCCCCTTCAAAAAGGGAAGGAATCGATCCCAAATATGCTTTAATCATAAACGACCTCCTGATTTCTTATCCATGCACTAACTCATTATTTATACAATGGATCGTGTGTTCTGTCAAATCAAGACGGCAATCATACGCTTAAAAAGCGCCGCGATGCGAGCGAGGAGCCCGATATCTTCTTTTTCGGGGTCGAGATCGGTCAGGTCGTCCGAGAACTGATCGATACTGATTTCTTCTGTTCGAAGGATGATCTGTATGCTTTCCGGCTCAGGATTTTTGTCGGAGGTAAAGGATACGAGCGGCGCCTCCGGGTCCAAGTTTAAAAATCGATTTTCTTCCTCAATGGAAGCAAGTTCATCGTCTACGGTCGTTTTAATCGTGTCATTTGCCGTTCTCAAAGAATCGACGCTTTTCAGACCAAGCAAGGACTTTTCAAGAAGCTCTGACATCCCGGAAAGGCTCAACTCTGCCGCCGAGTCCAGTTTGTTCCCGCTTTCTCTGAGCAAGGTTTTTGAATAGGTCAGAAAAAGGAGGGAGCTATCGAGACTGCTACTCAAAAGAGTCGTCAATTGGCCGGAATCTTCGATCATCGCATCCACATCATCTTTATAGTCGTGCAGCGTGCCGTTAAGATCATCGCTTTCATCAATCAGTTCATTGGTGACATTGATAATATCAACCGTAGATTTCCCGAGGGCAACGGAACCTTTTAAGAGGGAATCGATATTTCCTTCATAATTTCCAATGATTTTTGCAATCGCAGCATCTCCCTGCAGCGCAGTTAATTCATAAGCCGTAAGGCCTCCCCCTGCTGCAAGCGTTTTCATTGCGGTCAGGTTTGTTTCAATCTGTGTATTTAAGGCTTTCAACATCGTTTGCATGGATGTGAGCTGTGCATTCATAGAGACCACTGAACTTTTCGTATCTTTTAAGGGATCTTCCAAGTCTTCAAGAGAGGATAGGATTCCTGAAATATCGCTGATAAGCTCATCATTCATTTTTTGTGCTGTTTCAAAATACGGAATCATTTCTTTGAGCTGGGCATTGACCGCACTCAAATCTTTTAGTGACTGATCTCCTAAACTTTGCATTTGGCTCTTCCCTGCATTGAAGGTAGTTCTCGCATCTTCCATGCCTTTTGTGCCCTTATTTAAGCTGCTGATACCGTTTTCCATGCTCTCCATAGTTGAGAGGATGTCATTCATGGCAAAATACACCGCATCGCCTGAATTTTTAAGCTTATCTTTTGCTTCTTTCAGTTCTTTGATATTTTGTAGCTGTTCTAAGGTTCCCGGAATCATCATCATCGTGATTCCCTCTGATTCAAAGGCATCGCTACCGATTCGAATTGTGAATTGAGTCTCTTCCCCCGGCAATGCGGCAAAAACGACGGCTTTATACGTTCCCATTGACTGAAGCTGCGAACCGGGTGCATCTAAGCTGTACACTTCTTCCATATTAACCAACAAAGCCACTTGCAATAACATATTGTTTTTAAAATAGTCTCCTGCACTTGGGTTTGTTGTCACGTCGATTTTGATTTCGATGAGCCCATCGGCGCCTGCTATTCTTTCTGCGGTAGCGGGGACCCCGTTTAATTTATAGGAAACATCAAAGCTCCAAGGAAGTTCAATCTTCTCCTTTTTTAGTTTGCAATTAAAATAAAAGCGAGAAAGCGGGTCTTGGTCCTTGAATTGAAAACGAACGCCGTCTGTATCAAGCAACGGTTTGTCATAACCCGACATATTCGTTACCTCTTCATAATTTCCGTAATCCTTAATTTCAAGCTGTCCGTTCAAGTTGCAAGCTTTTACTACGCTTGCTTCTTTGACTGCGCCATAGGAATCCAAAGAGACATACATCGACTCGTCAAAACCAGCTTTCGGTTCTCCTGCATAAACAGGTGCTATCCCTGTCATCGCAACAGCAACAACCATGGAAAGTATTAAAATCTTTGATATTATTTTTTTATGATTTTTCATAATTAGTCCTCCTCTTTGGCAATCGAATATTTCTTCATTTTTCCACAAAATTTCTGTGCTATCTTTTTTGACAGTGTTTTGCTTTCACTGAGAATCAAGAGTTTGTCTGCCCAAACAAAGAGATTTGGTAAAAGTGCTATGACCAAGATCATACTTAGCAGCGCTCCCCTTCCGATCATATGCCCTAAATTGCCGATCGCGTTGACACTTGACATAAAAAACACACCATATCCTGCAACAGCTAAAATAAAACCGGAAGTAATAATCGGCATGATGCTCTTTTCTGTCGCGAGGATTGATGCCGTCACCTTATCCGCCGACTTACGCTCCGTAAGATAATGATGCGTCAT
>JAQUUY010000186.1 GCA_028693645.1 Eubacteriales bacterium
AAAGCCTGTGAAGAGTGTTGAACTGCGATGAAAATGCAATAAAAAAATAAGAAACAAAATAAGACAAAGCTAAGAAACAAAATGATATAAAATTAAGTAGAGAAATAAAAAAGCAAAAGGTAAGAAATAACAGCGATAAAATAAAAGAATGACCGTTGAAGGAATCCAACGGTCATTTTCTTTATTGTATTATGCCCCTAGACAAAGCGGTGGGCAAGGATTCGTTGCATTAGACTACGGTTGTGTTCTGAATTGCTGCCGAGAGCTTGAATCAGTTCAATGGAACCGTTGTCTTCGGTACCGGTGATAATCAAATAGCCATCGTCGAAAATGCGCTGCACCAATTCGGGAGTCCACGGTTCTTCGGATTTTGATTCTGACATCGGATAGGAAGCACCGTTTTTCAACATATAGTCAAGTGCCGCTTTTGCGCCTTCTGTTTCTAAGACATGACGCACCGATTCTGCCGCATTTCCTTGTGCAAAGAATACCGTTTTGAATTCAAACGGACCAGCATAGTCTACATCAAGACCAAAATCAGAAAGCTGATAAACAGTGCCATTCATAATCAAGCCTGCAGTGTCTATGCCAAAAGGATCAAGGTCAGAGTATTGATGCGTCACAGCGGAGATGATCCCTGCTTGTTCATCTTTCGGGAGATCAAGGATATAATCATATTTATGTTTTTTTGGAAGATCCATAATGCTTCCCCCTTTCACGGTATGGCATGAATGATTGATTCATGCCTATATATTCCCGCAAAAAAGAGTGTGCAAACACAGAATGTTAGCGTCCGGAGCGTCTCCGTTCTAATTCGTTCAAATATTTTTTCCGCAGTCGGATGTCATTGGGAACGACTTCGACAAGCTCATCGTCATTGATCCATTCGAGTGCTTCTTCCAACGTGAAAACACGGGGAGGAGAAAGTCTAACTGAATCATCGGTTCCCGCTGCACGCATATTAGTGACTTTTTTTGCTTTGCAGGCGTTGACTACCATATCTTCGTTTCGGCTGTTCATTCCTACGATCATTCCCTCGTAAACCTTTGTGCCCGGATCGATAAACAGAGTTGCTCTTTCGCCGATGTTGTTTAAGGCATAGGGGGTAGCAATACCGCCTTCTTGGGAAATGATTGCGCCGTTTGTTCTTTGCGGGATTTCACCTTTGTATTCTTCAAAGCATTCAAAGCGACGAACAATTGTCCCTTCGCCTCTGGTGTCGTTGATGAATTCGGTACGGAAACCGAGCAGACCACGTGTCGGGACAGAATATTCAATCCGCGAATGACCGTCTTTGCCCGACATCGAGCGCATAATGCCTTTTCTAAGATTAAGCTTTGAGATGACAGGGCCTGTATATTCGTCGGGAACGGTAATTAACACGAATTCAATCGGTTCGAGTTTTTTACCGTTTTCACGCTTCATGATGACTTCGGGTTTGGAAACAGCAATTTCGAAGCCCTCTCTACGCATGTTTTCAAGCAGGATGGAAAGATGGAGCTCTCCACGTCCGGAAACCTTGAAACCGTCGGTGGTATCCATCGGTTCGACTAAGAGCCCAACGTTGACTTCCAACTCTTTTTCAAGACGTTCTTTGATATGACGCGAAGTTACATATTTGCCTGCTTTTCCGGCAAACGGTGATTTGTTTACGAGGAAGTTCATGGAAAGAGTCGGTTCTTCGATATGAATCATTTCCATCGCTTCGGGTGTGCCCGGATCGCAGATGGTTTCTCCGATTGAAATGTCTGAGATACCGGATACGACAACGATGTCGCCGCTGACGGCTTCTTCGACCGGAGTACGTTTCATGCCTTTATAGATGAAGACTTGGTTGATTTTTCGTTGCACGACACTGCCGTCTTCTTTTGTAACGACGACACTCTGTCCGCTGCGAACGGTGCCTCTTGTGACTCGGCCGATACCAAGACGTCCGATGTAATCGTCATAGCCAAGCGTTGAAACCTGAAATTGAAGAGGTTCTTCGCTGCGATCGGGATAAAGGGCAACGTGCGAGAGGATGGTGTCAAACAAGGGACTGATATCATCACTCTCATCGTCAAGTTCATTCTTTGCGATTCCATGCTTTGCAATTCCGTAGAGAATCGGGAAATCAAGCTGTTCGTTTGAGGCTTCCAATTCCATAAAGAGTTCGTAAACGAGGTCTACGACTTCTTTTGCGCGCTGATCTTTTTTGTCGATTTTATTAATCAGCAGGATGGGGCGGAGCCCGATTTCAAGAGACTTTTGCAAAACAAAACGTGTTTGCGGCATCGGTCCTTCGCTTGAATCAACAAGCAAGATGACGGTGTCTACTGTTTTGATGATTCGTTCCACTTCGGAAGAAAAATCTGAATGTCCCGGAGTGTCCACAATATTGATTTTGACATCTTTGTACATGATCGAACAATTTTTCGAATATATCGTGATACCGCGTTCCCGCTCAATATCGTTGCTGTCCATGATACATTCCACTACTTCTTCATTTTCGCGAAATACTCCGCTTTGCGAGAGAAACGCGTCAACCAGTGTGGATTTTCCGGCGTCGACGTGGGCGATCACTGCAATGTTGATGATTTTTTGGCTGCTTGCCATTGGTTTACCTACTTTCTGATACCTTTTCTATAACTTTCATAGTATATAGCATTTCGTGAGAAAAAGCACTAAAAAAATATTATTTGTTGCAGTTTTACAAGTA
>JAQUUY010000187.1 GCA_028693645.1 Eubacteriales bacterium
AGCTGGACTCGCCCTTCCTCCTTGCACCACTGGCCGGAATCACAGACAGTTCTTTTCGGCGCATCTGTAAAGAACAAGGGGCAGCAATGGTCTATTCGGAGATGATCAGCGCCAAGGGTCTTTATTATAAAGACAAAGGAACGGATCGCCTTTTGGCCTATGGTTCGGAGGAAGAACCCATTGCTTGCCAGCTTTTTGGTTCGGAGCCGGAAATCATGGCCTGGGCCGTGGAGAATCTTTCTTCCCGGGGGCACTGCCTCATCGACGTCAATATGGGCTGCCCCGTACCTAAAGTGGTAAAAAACGGAGAAGGATCAGCTTTGATGAAAGAACCTGCTTTGGCGGCAGAGATTATTCGCCGCATGGTGGAAGCGGAGGCAGGAGCAGCAAAGAAAGCAGAACGCAATCCGAAGCCCATCACGGTAAAATGCCGCATTGGCTGGGATCAAAACAACATCAACGTCTTGGACTTTGCTAAAAGGATGGAGGCGGCGGGAGCCGCGGCCATTGCTGTTCACGGGAGAACAAGGGAACAGCATTATGCCGGCAAGGCCGACTGGGAGCAAATCGCCATAGTGAAGGCAGCCCTCTCCATTCCGGTTATCGGCAGCGGAGATGTTTTTACGGCACAGGATGCGTGTGAGATGTTAGAGAAAACCGCTTGCGATATGGTTATGGTTGCGCGGGGCGCCTTAGGTAACCCTTGGATTTTTAGAGAAGCAAAAGCCCTTTATAATGGAATTGCTTTACCCCAAAGACCTTCCTTAAATGAAATGGCGAGTCTTATCGAAAGTCATTATCGGCTGACGATTGAGGAAAAGGGCGAGCGGCAGGCGGTTCTGGAAATGCGAAAGCATATAGGCTGGTATCTGAAGGGGCTTCCCGGGGCTGCGGAGATGCGTCGTCGAGTCAATCAACTCACAAACGGAAAGGAACTTTTGGAATTATTGACCGGCTATTTTGATGGCGGAGAGTCTTGCTTGGTGTCGGTGCATCCGGTTGACTTTTATAAGCCTTTGTAGTAGAATGAACCGCATATAAGCAGTTATATTCCACAAAACAAAAAATAGATATTAAATAATCAGGATATTTTAGGGGGCGACGTAGTTTGCCTCCCTTTGTCAGCTAAATCAGAAATGGAGGATTTAAGCGAATGGCCGAGGTGATTTTACTTACTCAGGAAGGGTACGACAAAATCGTTGCCGAGCATGACGACCTTGTTACCGTGAAACGCAGGGAAGTTGCCGAGCGAATCAAAGAGGCGATTTCTTATGGAGATATCTCCGAGAATTCGGAGTACGATTCTGCAAAAAATGAACAGGCAGAGTTAGAAGAACGTGTCATGAAGCTCGAATATATGCTACGCAATGCAAAAGTGATCGATCGCAGCGAGATCTCGGGTGACGTGGTCAATGTCGGTGTGCACGTAAAGATCAAAGATCTCCAAACAAATGAGATCATTGAGTACTCTATCGTGGGATCTACAGAAGCCGATCCATTCGAAGGCAAAATCTCAAACGAATCGGAAGTGGGAAAACAATTATTAGGAAAGAAAATCGGCGAGCGAGTAGATGTCAGCGTTCCTGATGGCGTAGTGAGTTATGAAATCATGGAGATTTGCAAGTAGAAATAGAAGGAAATCCGGAGAGGAAGGATTATTATGAGCGAAGATATCAACACAAATATCATAGATCAAGAGATAGATGAGCCGGAACAGGATCTCAGCGAGCAAAGATTAATTAGAAGAGAAAAGCTTGCGAAACTTCAGGAAATGGGGAGAAACCCTTTCTTGGTAGAGACCTGGGATGTGACGTACCATAGTGGGACAATCAAAGATGATTTCGATGCCATGGAAGGAAAACATGTTTCGATGGCAGGACGTATCATGGCTAAACGGCAGATGGGAAAAGCTTCCTTTATCGACATCCAAGACAAAGAAGGAAAGATTCAGGTCTATGTTCGCCAAGATGCCATTACTCCCGAAGAATACGAAGTTTTCCTAACCTATGATTTGGGTGATATCATTGGAATTGAAGGGGACGTTTTCCGCACAAAACACGGAGAAATCTCTGTGAAATGCTCAAGGCTCGTCTTGCTCTCCAAATCTTTGATGCCGTTGCCGGACAAATGGCATGGCTTGAAAGATCAGGATATGCGCTATCGCCAGAGATATGTCGATCTGATTGTAAACCCTGATGTCAGAAGCACCTTTATCATGCGTTCGCGAATGATAAAAGAAATCAAGAATTTTCTTGAAGGCCGCGGTTTCCTTGAGGTTGATACACCAATCCTCACAACGATTGCCGGCGGAGCCAACGCAAGACCTTTCAATACGCATCATAACACTTTAGATATTGATCTTAAGCTTCGTATTTCGAATGAACTATATTTGAAGAGACTCATTGTCGGCGGACTCGATCGAGTTTACGAGATGGGAAAAATGTTCCGAAACGAAGGAATGGACAAAAACCACAATCCGGAATTCACTTCCATGGAGTTGTACCAAGCGTATGGTAATATGGAAGACATGATGGATATCACCGAGAATCTTGTTGCTACAGTAGCACAGAATGTTCTCGGAACGATGGTAATCGAATATCAAGGCAAGTCGTTTGACTTGACCCCTCCGTGGCAACGTCTTAACATGGCGGATGCCGTCAAACTTTGGGT
>JAQUUY010000188.1 GCA_028693645.1 Eubacteriales bacterium
GTCATGAAAATGCTTGATGCGGTCACCGACGGCACGAATCTGACCAAAAGAGAACATGAGTTTTGGGAAAAGACGAAGCATAGAGACAAAGCAATCCTACTTCTTTTTCTCACCTACGGACTTCGACTTTCCGAGCTGCAACAGTTGAATCTAAGCTCTTTTAACTTTAATCGCGGAGAGTTTAAGATTTATAGAAAACGAGGCAAAGAGTCAATTATGCCGCTCAATAAGACCGCGGTCAAAGCTCTTGAAGAATACCTTTCTTTGGAACGAAAAAACAGTGATCTTTTAGCTGAGACTGAAAAGGATGCCTTGTTTCTCTCTTTGCAAGGACGAAGAATGACCGAACGACAAATCCGAGAGCTTGTCAAAAAATATACTTCTATCGCGCTTTCTACTTCCCGCGCCAAAGGCTACAGTCCGCATAAACTTCGGGCGACCGCCGCAACGTCCTTGATTGGTAGAGGAAATTCGATTTATGACGTACAGGCACTGTTAGATCACGAAAATGTGACAACGACACAGCTTTACGCCGCACATAAACTGAACGTAAAACGTGATTTAATCAAGAATTTTGAATGGGACGAAGAAAACGAAAAAGAAAAGGAATAGTAATAACACGGAGGAAAGCATGGAAAACAAAACCTATGAATTATTAGCAAACAAAATGGGAATCCACAAGGAAGTCCTTGACCTGATTTCTGTCGCAGAAGAACAAATCAAACCGATTTTTGAGAGTCTTGATGATATTATGGCCTACAATCAATACAAGGTCCTCGATGTTTTTCAGAAAAACAGAATCACTGATATGCACTTTGCTTGGAATACAGGCTACGGTTATAATGACCCCGGACGCGAAGCACTGGAAAAAATCTACGCACAGTTATTTTCAACCGAGGCTGCGCTTGTTCGACCAATCATCGTAAACGGCACCCATGCTTTGACCTTGACGCTTACCGGTATTTTAAGACCGGGGGACGAATTGATTTATTGTACGGGAAATCCTTATGACACGCTCGAAGAAGTCATCGGCTTGAGAGGAGAGGGCAGGGGTTCTCTCAAGGATTTCGGAATAACATATAAGCAAGTTGAGCTTACCGCAGAAGGCGAAATCGATCTTGTGGCATTAAAAAATGCGATTTCCCCAAAAACAAAGATGATTACAGTGCAAAGAGCCACCGGTTACGGCTGGAGAAAAGCAATCACTATACCCCAAATTAAAGAATGGGCCGCTTTCGTAAAAGCCATCGATTCAAACATCGTTTGCATGGTAGATAATTGTTATGGCGAATTTTTGGACACGGTAGAGCCGACAGAAGTAGGTGCCGATGTCATTGCCGGATCTCTGATCAAAAATCCGGGTGGCGGACTTGCTCTGACCGGTGGTTATATTGCGGGCCGTGCTGATTTGATTGAAAAAATATCTTATCGCATGACTTCTCCCGGAATCGGCGGCGAATGCGGCTTGATGTTTGGACAGACACGCACCATGATGCAAGGCTTATTTATTGCGCCAAAGACCGTTAACGGGGCTTTGAAAGGTGCAATCCTTTGTGCTAAGGTGTTTGAAAACTTGGGCTTTGAAATTTGTCCAAAGCCGGAAGATACGAGAAGCGATATCATTCAATCTGTTAAACTTGGCTCGCCGGAGGCCGTAATTGCTTTCTGTGAAGGAATTCAAGCCGCTGCACCGATTGATGCTCATGTCAAACCGATCCCTTGGGACATGCCCGGATATGAAGATCCCATCATTATGGCAGCGGGTGCTTTTGTACAAGGGTCCTCGATTGAACTTTCGGCAGATGCGCCGATTCGTCCACCCTATATCGTCTATTTTCAAGGCGGGCTCACTTATGAGCATTCAAAATTCGGAGTAATTAGAGCCTTGCAAGCACTAAAAGAGCAAAAGCTTATCTAACTAAATTGGAGTGGATTTTCAATGTATTCAATGAAAACCTTTATTTCGGTCTTAAAACTGCTTTTATTGACAAGCATAACCATCGGTGTGCCTGTCTATATCTATTTGCGGCATCCGGAATTCATTGAACAGTTCAGCACCTTAAAAGGCGTGAATGATTTTCTGGAAAAATATCAGGCAGCAAGTATCTTTGCCTATATCGGAGTACAGATTGCACAAGTCGTTATTTCTGTAATTCCCGGTCAATTCCTTCAATTTGCCGGCGGATATGCTTATGGGTTTTGGCTAGGTTATCTGTTTGCAATTATCGGCATTGCCATTGGTAGTTCGATTGCCTTTGGACTAGCCAGAGTTTTAGGACGAGATGCCTTGCATTTACTTTTTGGCGAGGAGCGCCTGACAAAATTTGTGACGCAACTCAATAGCAAACGCGCCTTTGCCATCCTTGTTGTTCTTTATGCTGTTCCGGGCTCTCCCAAAGACATTATCACTTACGCAGCCGGCGTCTCTGAATTTGGCTATCTTCGTTTTTTGCTTCTTTCGCTGATTTCAAGGAGTCCCGCATTGATGGTTACCGTGATTATGGGGACTCTGATTGGAAAGGGCAGTTATGTAGGGCCCGCCATCCTTGCAATCGTAGTTGTACTTCTTTGTATTGTTTTGGTTCTTAAAAGGCATGATTTAACTCATTATATCGACAGCATTTATTTAAAATTCATTGAACCCAAAGACGAAAACGAAGACT
>JAQUUY010000032.1 GCA_028693645.1 Eubacteriales bacterium
CGTCACGAAGGCCACTGTGTTTTGCCGCTGCGACTAAATGCAGCGTATATGTTTGCATGCTATCCCACCTCTTTTGCAATGTAATAGTTAATCATCCCGATCTAATGTGGAAGATTGTGGTATAATTAATTTATTTTATCGGAGGATTCAATATGAGTTCAGTGAATTACCGTTCCATGGTTTCTTTACTTTGCAGCTTTCCAAATCTTTTAAACGAAATAAGCTGCAAATATCCTTATGATTACAAACAAAAATTCGAGTTGTACTTTTCGAAGTTGCCTTCTTCCGCGCCTGCAAACGAAGGTGTTTCTGAAAAAGAACCACGATTATACAGACGATCCTTTACCATCAGATCCCTTCCCTTTCTTTTTCTTTGGAACATTGAAGAAATAGATGAAATTATTAAATCAACAGGTTTACAGGCTTGTGATTATAATGTTCACGGCGCATTTGAAACCACAGATATAAGCAACATTTTTCCCGATATGCTTCACAGGGTATCTTCCGATCCTATTATTGTCGGAGAAATCCCTTTTTCGTTTCCAAGGGAAATCGTCCTTGATGGAAACCATCGAGTCACATCTGCCTATCTTAATAAGAAAAACAGTATAAAAGCGTATATCTTGTCCCCGCATATACATACGCGAGCCATGCCCACAGAATTAGCAAAAACATTCTTAATGCTATGTAATATACAAAGTATCCTCCAACACATTGAGGGAATTATAACCTTGGAGGAACTCAATCTTCAACTTTATGATATTGAATAAGCGCAGGGAAATCATGTAATTTTTGATAGACCCTTTTCTTTTTGGATTTGTAGGCTCCGAAAATAAGCCTTATCCGATTTCTATTGGTGCGCCCTCCATATAGGCTCAAACGGAAGCCTTTCCGCACACGAAATCCCCGCCCTGGCCCCAATGTACCCAGAATCAAACCTGAACCAGAGACCTCAAAATCTGTGGTCATTCCTCCCCTCGGGTTCCCGTATAGCAAATCATGACAGCGCGCAAGAACCGTGAAGTTATGGAATTTTCGATAGACCCTTTTCTTTTGGGATTTATAGGCTCCGTAAATACATCCCATCCGATCTTTATTTTTTGGTTTTGGAAGGCTTGGTCTTATAAATGGGCACAAACGAAAGCCTTCCCGTACATGAATTCTACGCCCTGGGCCCAATTGGGCCAGCAAATAATTTGAAAAGAAACCCTTTCCCTCTCCCGGCCTTCCCAGGAGGGAATTTGAGGTCAGCGATTTCTGAAGATACTCAAAGGTTAGAGGTTCTTCGTCTGGCTCCCCCATGCCAATATAAAGGCCTTCTGTGTTTCTCTTTTCTTTCAAATCATCCATAATTTCATCCTCTCTTTCTTCCAATTCTTTAGCAGTACGCTCGGAATAAGAGCGCCATCATCATCCCCGAAATTGCAGATAAATCAAGTGCAAGATCCCTTGCTTCAGCCCAACTTAACCCCGCGCTTTTAAATAGGATTACTATAAAGACCGTAGAAATCACCCAACCTATACAGAGTGGTTTGATTAATTCCCCCATAAAGTATTCCCTCTCTTTCTTGTGTAAATAATGTGTATTTTTTTATATTGACAATACACAATAATTGTGTATAATATAACTAAAAGGAGGCTTTCTATGAAAAGACGCGATCTGATTAAACTACTTGAACATAACGGCTGGTGGTTAAAAAGAGAAGGCGGCAATCATGACATCTATACAAACGGACAGGATTGCGAACCGATTTCCCGGCAGACCGAAATTAAAGAAGTAGTTGCTCAAAAGATCATAAAGCGGAGGAGCCTTAAATAAGCGCTCAGGCACCGCCCAATATATAGATATTAATATTGTTAGTTGTATTTAAAGTAGGTGAAAAGGATGAAAAAAGTTTATCCAGTTGTATTTACAAGATTAGAAGATGGCTTCGCTGCGTTTGTCCCCGATATGAACATTGATACTCAAGGCGAGGATTTGGCAGAAGCGATCGAGATGGCCCGAGATGCTATCGGCATCATGGGAATTGACATGGAAGACGACAATAAGAAGATTTTGGAACCCTCAAAAATCGACGACATCAAATGCGCTCCAGGAGAAATCATTTCCATGGTGGATATCGATTTTACGGCTTACCGCAAGGCTCATGACCGGCGCACTGTACGCCGGAATGTCTCATTGCCATCTTGGCTAAACGAGGCGGCAGATAAAGCAGGACTAAATGTGTCTTCCGTCCTTCAAAAAGCCCTTCAGCAGGAGCTTAAGACCCATTCATAACAAAAGACTACTACACACAAAGGCTGCGCTTACCGAGTGCGGCCTTTTCCCTAAAGTTATGCAATTTTTGATACATCCTTTTCTTTTGTGATTTGTAAGCTCCGTGAATAACCCTTATCCGATGAGTTTTATAATTTGTTTTTATATGATCCAAACTCACGCGAAAGCCTTTCCGTACAAGAATTCCACGCCCTGGGCCCAAGGTGGCCAAAAAATAATTTGAAACGGAACCCTTGAAACCTCCCAGCATCCCTTTTCTTGGATTTCCGTATAGCAACTCCTGTATCGTGTCAGCGCCGGCAACAAAACCCTTTCCCTCTCCCGGCCTCCCAAGAATAAGATTCTGCTCAAAGTTTAACAGTTCTTCAGATGTCCTTTGCAACCCAATACCAAAACCTTTTGTGTTGCTCTTTTCTTTCAAAACTTCCATCGTTACTTCTCTCTTTCTCCTTTATTTTGCAGCTTAAAAAAGATCCCATCAAACACTGCACAGGTTTCTCCATCCCATCCGGCAAGCCATAAAATATACCCTTTCTCCTTGTCAGTGAGCTTAATATCTCCCAGGGAATTTATTAAAAGCCTATATCTTTCTTTTTTCAAAGATGATGCTTGTTCAAAATCCATTTCAAAATCCATTTCTATTTCCTTTCCTGAATATTCTTAATTGCCAACAGGAAACTATCTTTAAGGATGTTTTCCAGCTGCTCCGCATCTATTTCCTCCAATAGGGTTTGATCCTCCTTTGGAAGAGACTTGATATACTTTGTCAGATTTTTTAGAGCCTGCTCATAACTTGGTTTTTCTTGTGGCAGCTTCTTTTTCTCCGGTTTGTACAAGGAATCTCCCTTGCCCTTTAAAATAACAACTACATCATTCTTGCTGTACAAAATCAGATCCGCTGATGCAAGTTTGAGATCCGCTGCGATCTTCAGGCTGATTTTCAGCTTTTCATTGTCCTTCAGTGCTTCTGCTACCCAAGCCTGTTCCTCTTCTGTCAGATAGGAGAGATCAGCTCCGGCACGCAAGGGGATAATTTTCTCGTCCACCAAATCCAACAAGGACGGAATCAGATTCAATAAACGGAGATAGTAAGCAATTTGCCGGGCCGAAGTGTTGTTGAGTTCTGCCACCGTTTCGGAGGTTTTCACTTGTTGCACATTGTGCAACAAGTTTAATTCGTAGTCCAGGTTCCCTGTGAGATCCGTTCTTTTCCCTTGATGCCGCAATGCCTCCATTTGAATTTGATAGGCCTTTGCCCTTTCCGAGGGCAGGATTTCTTCCCGCTGTCCCAGATTCGTATCTGTGGCAATAATTTTAGCCACATCATCATCACAGTTTTTGATAATTGCCGGAATTTCTGAAAACCCCGCAATGATAGAGGCTTTTGTTCTCCGGTGCCCTGCCAATAACTCATATCTTCCGTTTTCTTTTGTCCGTAGAATTACAGGTTCCAAAACTCCGCTGATCCTTATTTTTTCGGACAACTCCAGAAGCCCTCTCTTACTTGATTTTTCAAATGGGTGTTCAAAAGATTGCAAGGTGTCGATCAAATCAAGAGAGATACTTACGATTTCTTCCTTCGTCACATCATAATCTTCACCCAAAATCATGCTTTTGACACCTTTACAAGTCGTTTTTTCCACTTCCGGTGTCATTTTTAGCCGGTTTGCAAGATTAAACTCTTGTTTCAAAATCATCCACCACCTTTACCAGTTCAGCAAATTCTTTTGCCTGTTTTCCCCATTTTTTATATGCAGCCACTGATTGCCCCCGGAGACTTGCTTCTGCTACATCGATGCCATAGCTGATCTTGACCGCAAAAGTTGGGATCCCATATTCTTCTTGCAGTTCATTCAAAGCCTCAATAATCATTTCTGTGTGTTTGGTCTGTTTGTAATGGGTTATCAATAGACCTTCTATTACCATTTTGGGGTTCATCGCTTCCCGGATGACTTTCAAGGCATCCACGGCATCTTCAATTCCCTTAAAATCTAAATAGTTTGCTTTTATGGGCATGATTACACGATCTGCTACCGCCAATGCGCTGATGTTATACACACTTTTGCGAGGAGCTCCATCTATAATGATGTAGTCATATGCACTTTTCAGTGGTTTTAACAAGACCTCAAAAATTCGATTTCCTTCTTTTCCAAAGGCACTCCTTATTGCATCCTCAAGAGACTCCAAAAGCCCGTTAGAAGGCAATATATCGACTTCCTCCACGGTGGCAATGATGCCGGTGAAGTCTGCCAAAGAAAGTTCCTGCCCTTTCATCATTAGCCACAGGAGATCCGATAATGATCGCTTTAAGGCATTGGGCTGGAGGCCCGCATGCTTTGTAGATCCGGCAGATGGGTCTATATCAATGAGCAATACCTTTTTCCCCTGGCGGTGTAGTCCGGCAGCAAGATTGTATGCCACCGTTGTTTTTCCGACTCCACCTTTTTCAAACCAAATCGTAATTACCTGTGCGTTGTTTTCCATCGAAATTCTCCTCTCAATGTCGTTCCCAACTTTGTGCACATTGTGCAACAAGTTAAAAATTTATAACAGTGGCTTAGTCCACTAATTATCAACGCAAACTTTTTCGCATGAAAAAACGGCTGAATTTCAACCGTTTAATACATTTTAAGAACTACGAATCAGTAGGTCGGGGGTTCGAATCCCTCCTGGCGTGCCATAAAAAAACACCACCCTTGCGGTGGTGTTTTTTTATATTTCGAAAGAAGGAGGGATTCGAACCCGAAAGGGCGGCTGCCGTAAGAAAACAGTCGCGGACTGTTTTTAGGCAGGCGGTCCGAGCCCCTGCGTGGGCGAAGGACGGCAGGTTTTGCCTTAGCAAAATCTGCGAAATCCCTCCTGGCGTGCCATAAAAAAATGCTACCCAAACGGGTGGCATTTTTTTATGTGCTGTGAAATCCCTCCTGGCATTTTTTTATGTGTAAAATCCCTCCTGGCATTTTTTTATGTGTAAAATCCCTCCTATCGTTTTTTATTTCAGCAAAGGCTGGATTCGACCCCTAAAGTTATCTAAAATTAGGTTCAGCGAACACAAAAAGTATAACTTTCTCAGGCTTAAAAAAAAGAATACTTTTTGTCCATTCTAAAACCCACGAATTTCAACGTTCTGCAGCGCGACTTTTCAGGTTCCTTTTTCTTGCTTAGCAAAGTTATCTAAATTGCCCCCCTAAAAGGCAAAAAAGTATAACTTTTCACCGAAAGTTATACTTTTTAGAACAAAACCATTGGAATTTAGATAACTCTGAAGCGTAAAACAATACAGGCAAAATATTTCCGGTTCATAAATGCTTAAATTTCAACGATTTTATCATTTTATCCCAACGACATCAGAACGTAGATTTTAGGAAGTTATCTAAAATACAACCCGCTATGGTGGTTTTAGATAACTTTCTTTCATTTTGACAAACTCTCTCATTTATCTTAGCAATATAAGTTACTCTTAATAATCTAATTTCAATATTTCACCGCCTACAATACATTCACGCCTCAGTACTCTTCCTCCCGCAAGCGCTTTGTTTTCAATTTTTCGGCAAGTTCTGCCAAAGCTCTTTTGTGCCATGAGATCAAGGTATTGTAATTGCGTTCCATTAGAATCGCGATCTCTCGAAAGCTCAGGTCTTCATAATAATGCAGTCGTATGAGAATCCGATATTCTTTGCGCAACCCCGAGACAAGTTCCCTCAGTTCTTCCCGTTGCTCTTTCAAGAGGCAGCTCTTTACCGAATCCATTTCAAAGAGCCGCTCTATCATTTGCGGCTCTTCAATTTCCTTTTTATTCAGTTCGTGTTTGTTTTTACGATAATAATTTACAAGTTGATTTTTCAAGATTACGATAAGCGCGGCTTCAATGTTCGAATACGAACGAATGCGATCGATTTTTTCCCAAACGATTCGCATCGTTTCTTGGGTGATATCCGCAGCAATCATCGCATCGCAAGCAATCTTGTTCGCATATGCATGAAGTTGATCGTAGAACCCGGCTATCTCATTTTCAAAAAACCGACGAGCTTCCTCTTGCATTTCCCTCCACTTTCTTCTTTGCTAAAACAAAGTCAATTGATTAGATTCGGGCAATCCTGTCAGTACTCCTGCTTTTGCAAGCGCTTCAAGTGCTGTCTTATTTATTTTTGATCGGGCAGCAAGGTCATCCATCGAAAGGAAGGGACCCTTTACCCTTTCTTCTACTATTTTCTTTGCGGCATTTTCACCGACCCCCGCAATGGCACACAATGGCAGGAGAACTTTATCGTCTTTAAGTAGAAAATCAGCGGCATCCGACTCAAAAAGGTCAACCGGTAAAAATTCGAAACCTCTCGCATGCATCTCGTAAGCAACTTCGAGCACTGTGACTTCATCTTCTTCTTTCGCCAAGGCATTTTTCCCTTTTCCTTCAAGCTCTTCCATTCTTTTTTTAATGGCTTTCATTCCTTGCAGTATGACTTCCTGGTTGAAGTCGCTGACCTTTTTCGAAAAAAATGTCGCATAGAAGGCCTGCGGATAATATACCTTGTAATAAGCAATCCGGTAAGACATCATGACATAAGCGACCGCATGTGCCTTTGGGAACATATAGGAAATCCGTCGGCAGGATTCCGTATACCAATCCGGCACATCGTTTTGTTTCATGACCTCTGCTTCTTCTTCTTTGACCCCTTTGCCTTTTCTAACATTCTCCATGATTTTGAATGCCGTCTTTGCAGGGACACCCTTTGCAATCAGGTAATTCATAATATCATCTCTTGTCGCGATCGCATCGTCGATTGTCGCGGACCCATTTCGAATGAATTCTTGGGCATTGTTCAGCCAGACATTCGTTCCGTGCGAAAAACCGGAGATACGAACGAGATCGGAAAAGTGTTTCGGCTTGATGTCATCAAGCATCTGTCTTACAAACTTCGTCCCAAATTCAGGTACACCAAAAGAACCGTGAGTAAATGGATAATCCTTCACTTTGATTGCGAGGCCTTCTACTCCGTTAAACAATGAATTTACTAAGGGATCTCTCATGGGAATCGCCAATGGATCGAGGCCGGTCATATCCTGAAGCATACGGATAATAGACGGCGCATCGTGGCCAAGAATATCGAGTTTCAGCAAATTCGTGTCAATGGAATGATATTCAAAATGGGTCGTTACAATCCCCTTCTTTTCATCATCAGCAGGGTATTGTACCGGACAAAACTCGCAAATATCGTGACCGTCGGGAACGATAATAATCCCTCCCGGATGCTGTCCGGTGGTCCGCTTCACGCCGGTGCAACCTAAGGTCAGTCTTTCGACCTCCCATTTACTTGCCTCAACGCCTTTTTCATTAAAATAGTTTTTCACAAAACCATAGGCGGTTTTGCTCGCAACGGTACCGATTGTTCCCGCCCGATAGATATTCTTTGGGCCAAAAATCTCTTCCAAAAATTTATGCGCAACTGCCTGATATTCTCCGGCAAAATTCAAATCGATATCGGGTTCTTTATCTCCCTCAAAACCAAGAAAGACTTCAAACGGAATACTAAAACCATCTTTTTTATATGCATTCCCGCAAATCGGACAGTTCTTATCGGGAAGGTCGACGCCACAATCACAACCGCTATTTTCAGGAAATTCCGAATGCTTACATTCAGGGTTTTCACAGATATAGTGCGGCGGCAGCGGATTGACTTCAGTGATACCGGCCATCGTTGCAGCAAAAGAAGAACCCACAGAACCTCTAGAACCGACGAGATAACCATCGCTCAACGATTTTTCAACCAAGAGCTCCGCGGAAACGTACATGACGGCATAACCGTTATTGATGATAGAACACAATTCTTTTTCTAATCTCTTATCAATCAATTCAGGCAAGGGATCTCCGTAGATTGCTTTCGCTGTTTCTACACATTTTTTTCTAAGTTTTTCTTCTGATTTTTCAATTTGCGGAGGGAATCTCCCCTCCGGAACCGGTCTTACAAATTCGACCCGCTCTGCGATTGCCTCAGGATTATCAATAACCACCCGTTCTGCCATTTCTTCGCCCAGATACGAAAACTCTGCCAACATCTCTTCTGTCGTACGAAAATAGAGACCATCCCCATTTTCTGCATCCTTATAGCCCATTCCGGCCATCAAGATTTTGCGGTAAATGGAATCTCTTTGATTGGTATAGTGAGAATCACAAGTCGCAACGACCGGTTTCTCGTATCGTTCACCGAGCTCAATAATCTTTCGATTCAAATCCTGCAAGGCTTCTACATTTTCGACGGTTCCGTTTTCAATCAAAAAACGATTGTTGATTGTCGGTTGAATTTCGAGATAATCATAAAAAGCAACAATCTCAGCAATTTTTTCTTCTGACTGCTTCTTCATGACCGCTTGAAAAACCTCTCCTGCTTCACAGGCTGATCCGATAATAATTCCTTCCCGATAAGCGGCAAGAACGGATTTTGGAATTCGAGGACGCTTGTAATGATATTTCGTATGCGATAGAGAAACAAGCTCATAGAGATTTCTTAAGCCGGTTTGATTCTCAACTAATAAAATAATGTGATTCGTTGCTTTCGATTTATGATCAAATTTTGCACCGGGTTCCTTGTCATCATCATTGACAAGATAGCCTTCCATTCCGTAAATCGGTTTGATCGGAAGCTTTTTTTGCGCAATATATTTTGCCACTTCGGGAAACGCTTGCACGATACCGTGATCAGTCACAGCAATTGCTTTGTGCCCCCAGGAAGCAGCGGTCGCCACCAATTCATAAATGTCAGAAAGCCCATCCATTTTACTCATTTTTGTATGTGCATGAAGTTCGACTCTCTTTCGCGAAGACGGATCGACTCTTTTTGGTTTTTCAGTCTGTTCGAGGTCTTTTGCCTTTAACACAGAAGCCAATTCGAATTGGTCAAATTCAAACGAACCACGCACTTTAAGATAGGTTCCAACCCGAAATACCTGTTCCGCTTTTTCCCATTTTTCTCTTGTAGTGAACCATTTGACACAGGCGGAATCGATATGGTCGGTAATCAAAAGAGTTGCAAGCTGTTTGTCATTTTTGAATTGCCTTGTTTCAATCTGAAAAATCTCGCCTTCAAGAACGACTGCGCCCTCGGCAGAAAATGCTTCAGATATTTTAATCGGCGTTTCGCTAATCCGCTTCCCAAAAAACGTTTCGAGTTTTTCCGTTTTCTTTTTTTCCACCTTGCGGAGAATCTTTGCTTCCGGCGGGAGCTGTTCTCTGAACGCACAGCGCAAATCGACTCGTTCGATTTCCGGGAATTCATAGTGCAGCATCATTTCAATGCGTGCAAGATCCTCCGTTGGGATAATAAAATTAGTTGCCACCTCAAGAGTAAAGCTGTTTGCTTTTTTTGAGATGGCCGCTTTTTCTACATGATATAAATAATTATCTTTTGGAGGATTTTCGATGCTATTCCAATTGATGCTTTTTTCCAATAATGCTTTCATTCAAAAATATCCTTATGCGTTCTCTATCATTCTCAATAAATTCTCAACAATTTCATCTGGGCGACAAGTCTTGACAGCGACACCTTTTTGAAAAACAAGCCCGGAATTTTTCCCGCAGGCCACTCCAAAATCAGCTTCTTTCGCTTCTCCCGGCCCATTTACTTCGCAACCCATTACAGCGAGGGTAATGGGTTCTTTTCCCTGCTTCAAGCGTTCTGCTTCAAGTGGCTTTATTTTTTCTTCCAACTCTTCAACGATCTTAACAAGATCGACTTTTGTCCTTCCGCAGGTGGGGCAAGAAATGAGATCGATTCCTGTTTTTCGAACGCCTGCCGCTTTCAGGAGATCCTTTGCAAAAAGAACTTCCGCGACGGGGTCGCCGGTCAAGGAAACACGCATCGTATCGCCAATCCCACAAAGCAAAAGGGCTCCGATTCCAACAGCAGATTTCAACTTTCCACGTTCGGCGCTTCCGGATTCCGTAAGCCCGATATGAAAAGGGCAGGTCAATTTTTGGGCTGCCAACAAATGTGCTTCGTAATTCAATTTCACATCTGAGGACTTGAGAGAAACGACGACATTTTCAAATCCTCGTTCTTCGATTCGACGAACCATATTTACGGCGCTTTCCGCCAAGGCTTCGGCGGTCACTCCTTTATATTTATCAAGTAATTCTTTTTCTAAGGATCCGGAATTCACTCCCACACGAATCGGAATTCCACGTTCTTTTGCCGCGGCCAAGATGGCTTCGATTCTGTCGTCTCCGCCGATATTTCCCGGATTGATACGAACCTTGTCCGCTCCATTTTGAATGGCCGCGAGTGCAAGTCGGTAATCAAAGTGGATATCTGCCACCAGAGGAATCTTGATTTCTTTTTTTATTTCTCGGATTGCGGATGCTGCTTCGGCATCAGGAACTGCACAGCGAACAATTTGGCAACCTGCATCAGTAAGTCTTTCTATCTGCGCAATCGTCGCTTTCACGTCACGGGTATCGGTATTTGTCATCGACTGGATCGTGATGGGAGCCCCGCCTCCAATTGCAACCTCTCCGCAATATACTCTTCGCGTCTTTCTTTCCATGTTCGTTCCTTTCACCCTTACTTGATGATAAAACGGCCAACATCCTGAAAAACAAGATAGATCATCAGTCCAAAGAGAAGCATCAAACCTGCGAAATGAATTTTCCCTTCCATCTCGTCAGTAATCGCCTTTCCGGTAAACTTCCGAATCAGGAGAAACAACAAGCGTCCTCCGTCAAGCGCCGGGAAAGGCAAGAGATTGACGATACCAAGATTCAAACTAATCAGTGCAGCAAAATTCGCAATATATACAAAACCAAGTTTCGCATTATCATTGATGATACTGACGATGCCTACCGGGCCTACGAGATCTTTCACCGATCCGCCGCCGGTAAACAAGACTCCGATATATTGAATCATTTGTTTCCCGAGATTCCAGCTGCTCACGAATCCTGTTTTGATTGCGATAGGCACCGAATGCTCTGCTTTTGTCGTAATCCCAATGATCCTCCTGCCACTCTTATCTTCCTTGACCTTTGAAACGATTGTCAGCTTTTCGTCGGATCTTTCGACCAAGAGTTCAATTGTCTCCCCCTTGCTTTCCGACAAAGCCGCAATGACTTCTCCCCATTCCGAGACTTCGGTTTCATTGATCCTGACGATTCGGTCTCCTGCGCGCAGTCCTGCTTCCTCGGCAGGAAAGCCTTTTGTCGTTTCGCCGATTACGTTGGTTGCACTTCCAAAGACAAGCGCCATGATTGTAACGATAATAACGGTTGTCAATAGATTCATCATTGAACCTGCAACAACGACAAGAGCTCGTTTGATTGCCGATTTATTATTAAAAGCACGAGGATCATCAGAGTCCTCGTCTTCACCTTCCATTTTTACAAAGCCACCAATCGGAAATGCGCGAAGCGAATAATCGGTCTCCCCTTTTCCGAAGCGCAAGATTCTCGGACCCATTCCAAGCGAAAACTCATTTACCCTGATACCAACAGCTTTTGCGACTGCGAAATGGCCTAATTCATGTACAAAGATTAACAAACAAAAAATCAAGACTGCATAAATGATCGTGATGATCGTGATTGGCATACTTATTTTCCCCCTAATTTGTGTCTGATTTCGCGGTCAATAGAAATCACATCGGAAAGTTCCAAGTGATAACTCGGAACGTGTTGGGAAAGGACTTCCTCAATCCCGTTTTGAATGTCCAAAAAGGAAATTTCTTTTCCCAAGAATTTTTGCACAAGGATTTCATTAGCGGCGTTGAGAACGACAGGGTAACTGCCACCTTTAGTAATCGCTTCGTAAGCCAAGCCGAGACAGCGAAATACCTTTGTGTCTGCCTGCTCAAAACTCAATTG
>JAQUUY010000189.1 GCA_028693645.1 Eubacteriales bacterium
GACCAAGGTAGTGGTCGAGCCGATTTCTGCTACTAAGACATCAATTTTCAAGTCGCTCTCCTTTGTTTTTTAATAATAAAGCAAGGATTTTCTGTGTTTTCGAGCTGTTTTCCTTGCTTTTCACAGCATCCCTTTCGGCAAAGCATCGGTCAGTGTCGAAAAAGCAAGGTTTTCTGTGTTTTCGAGCTGTTTTCCTTGCTTTTCTTGGCATTTCATTCGGCAAAGCGCCGGGCAGCTTCGAAAAAGCAAGGTTTTCTGTGTTTTCGAGCTGATTTCCTTGCTTTTCTTGACATTCCTCTCGCCAAAGCAGCAGTCCGCTTCGAAAAAGCAAGGTTTTCCTGTGTTTTTCCTTGTTTTCCTTGCTTTTCGCGGCAGACTGATTCAATCTCTTATTTTTCGCCGCGCAGTTCTCTTCTCTTTTCAACAAGGAAGGTCGCGACGTCGATGCCGTGGCTGTTTCTGCCAAAGCCGGCGTCAATCCCTTGTTTCACGGCGGTCTCGGGAACGACTTGCGTTCCTCCGGCGGCAATCATAATCTTATCGCGGATTCCTTTTTCGATTGCAAGCTCATGAATCCGTTTCATATTCTTGTAATGGATGTCATCATGGCTGATAATCGTCGAAGCGAGAATCGCATCGGCTTTGAGCTCCACCGCTGCATCCACAAGCTTTTCGACCGGAACGGAAGTACCAAGGTAATGGACTTCGATTCCAAAGCGCTCGATGCCTCCGTGCTTGATGTCGATAATCTCGCGCAAGCCCACGGAATGCTCGTCTTCTCCTACCGTGCCGCAGACAATCTTCATCGGATATTTTGCGATGTCTTCTCGGATTTCTTCGTCCGAAAGCACATGGGGTTCCGGCGGAATCACGAGCTTACTGATGTCAATGTCAAAAGGCAATCTGCCTTTCAACTCAATCCTCGTGCCTTCTGCTTCTTGCATGACTTCGCGATTGATGATTTCAGGGTCTTCGAGATTCATTTTTTTGGCGAATTCGATGGCTGCGACTTCCGCGACTCTCTTATTAACGGGCAAAAAGAGATTGATCATGACCGTTCCATCCCCCATCCACTCCATTTCGGGGCGAATAAGATCGCTGTTTCTATACTTTTTGGTCTCTTCCATTCTGACCCTGACATTATCGACTTCGTCAAGTTCGTCGATAAAAACGATTTTGTCCGGATCTTCGAAGGTGCATCCGCCGATAAGTTTGGCGGGATCATCAACCGCGGAAGGATCATATTGTTCTACATTATTGTACCCGAAATGTGCGGTGACGGGGGCGAAATAATCGTCATCCCGCTGATAAACGCTTCCGAACGCAACACCTCCGTCGGCTTTTCTCGCGATTCCATCGCCGTTTCGTTCAGGATAGAGCCCCGAGTCCACAAAAAAGCCTTCTTCGACTGCTTTGAAATAGCCACCGCTTGTCACGATTTCTTCCATGAACAAGCAAGCACGTTCTTTGATTTCTCTTGCCATCTCACGGAGCGGCCCGTCTTTTTTCAGTTCGACCATCTCCATCAGGCCGTCAAGCCCTGTCAGCGTTTGCTTTGCGGTATCGCAGGCCTCGATGTTATAGATGTGCCAAGGAACATTTCTGCCCTCATCCGGCGTGATTGTCGATTGCACGTCGGCCCTGGTCAATTTGGAGATAAACATATTGAGGACATGAGTAACGGTCGCTTCACGAGCAGACGCTTCCATGTACTTCGTGTTCATCTGCGCTCTCATACGATATCTGTCGCAAAGGTCACGCAAGGCAACCGCGTAAGGCAGATCCATGTAAACACAAGGGGCCGGCGGCGCTGTCGGCGGAACGGTCGAAAGCAAAATGTTCGAAGCTTTAATCCCGGCTTTTTCGGAAAACAAACTATTGATGGCATGCTGTACAATCAGTTCCGGCATGACTTTCCACGCTTCTCTTGCTGTGGCGTTCGCATTGTGTGCTCCGTCAATTTGCGCAATATCCGCCCAAGCCATGACTTTTTTGGACTCACAAGCATCGACAAAAGAACGGATCATGTTGATGTTCCGATAAAGTACGTTATATTGCGGATCCTGATGGGCGCCGTTGATGCCTTCTTCGGCAAACATGACCGCAACCTCAGGTCCGGCAACGCCTGACACATAGGAATGGTAATTGATCGGTCTTCCCACTTCTTCTTCAATCAGGTCGAGTGCTTTTCTCTGCGCCCGAACTTGTTTTCTCGTAATGGGAACGCCGCCGATTCCCTGCGGTGTGCCTTCAATCAAGCCATCCATATGGGATTGCCCTGCAGTACGAATGACCATGATGTGGTCGGCTCCGTGCCAAGCGGCCATTCTCATACGCCGAATATCATCTTCGAAACGCCCTGACGCGATTTCCGTTGTAATGACCGGTTGCGGCTGCGGGTCGATCCAATCAAAATACTTTGAGGAGGGAACTCCCACATCGTTTTTTAGCGGCGTTGTCGCATCCCGATAGGTGAACGGACCCATTTGCAAGCCCGGTTCGGGTGTTCTCCATGTCCAGCCTCTTCTTTTGGGTCTGTATTGATCGAGGTCTTTCAGGATCCATTCCACATCGATTTTTTCATTTGGAATCAATTTATCATTCATCTCGACACCCCCTACGATTTGAAGAGAGCAGCGGC
>JAQUUY010000190.1 GCA_028693645.1 Eubacteriales bacterium
TGGACTTTTCTGCCCGCGCCTTGGCATTGGATTGTCGCATTGATTGGCGCCGCCGTCATTGGAGGTCTTTGGGCACTCATCCCGGGGCTGTTAAAGGCCTATCTGAATGTTCATGAAGTCATTTCCACGATTATGATGAATTATATCGGAATGTATCTCGCTAATTTCATGGTAAAAGCCACGGTCTACGATTCAAAAAGAGCGATTTCCATGAATGTTGCCGACTCGGCTGTTTTACCAAAGGCCGGTCTGGATAAAGTTTTTTACAATAAAATAGGGGCATCACAGCATATTGATCTTTCTACCGTCAACTGTGGTATTTATATTGCAATCATAATGGCTATTGTAATCTATTTTGTTTTGAACAAGACTACCTTTGGATATGAACTGAAGGCTTGCGGATTTAACCCAAATGCCAGCAAATATGCGGGAATCAGTGAAAAGAGAAGCATTGTTCTCTCTATGGTGATTGCGGGTGCCCTTTCCGGACTTGGCGGAGGCTTGCTTTACCTTTCGGGAGCCGGAGGAAGACATATTAAGCCGGTTGATGTGCTTGCCGCGGAAGGATTTAATGGAATCCCCGTTGCATTGCTCGGTCTTTCCAATCCGATTGGCATCATCTTTTCCGCAATCTTTATCTCTTATATCACGTTGGGCGGGAATTATTTGCAGACACTTGATTTTGTGCCGGAGATTATAGATATCATCGTCGCTTGCATCATCTATTTCAGCGCATTTTCACTGATTTTGAGGAGTCTTCTTCCCCGCTTTCTCAAGTGGAGAAAAACCAAAAAAAGCGATGGCGCTGCGGCTTCTGATGAGGAAGGAGGCGATGTGAGATGAATATTTTGTTTTTAGTCGTCCAACAAACCATGTTTTTTTCCATTCCTTTATTGATTGTAGCTCTCGGCGGTGTCTTTACAGAGCGTGGAGGGGTTACGAATATTGCCCTTGACGGGATGATGATTATGGGCGCTTTTTCGAGCATTCTGTTTATTAACAAAATGCAAGGTCAAATGAGCGGACAGTTACTTCTTCTTTTGGCAATCCTGATTGCAGTCGTAACAGGGATGTTGTTTTCGCTTCCGCATTGTTATGCGTCTGTCAACATGAAAGCTGATCAGATTATCAGCGGAACAGCGCTCAATATGTTTGCACCGGCCTTCTCAATCTATGTGGCGAGAATGATCCAAGATAACGGCGTTCAGCAGGTTACTTTTGTGAACACCTTCCGGATCCATTCCGTGCCGATTCTCGGAGACATTCCGATTCTCGGCGGACTGCTGTTTCGAAACGCATATATGACTACTTACATCGGACTTGCGATTCTTGTTGTTTCCGTTATCGTCTTGTACCGTACAAAATTTGGATTGAGGCTGAGAGCTTGCGGTGAGCATCCTCATGCCGCCGATTCTGTTGGTATTAACGTATATCGGATGCGTTATGCGGGCATTATCATTTCCGGTGGACTTTCGGGTCTTGGCGGCTTGGTTTTTGTAATACCGACCTCAACGCAATTTGATGCAACCGTTTCCGGCTATGGGTTTCTGGCTCTTGCCGTTATGATTTTTGGCCAATGGAAACCAATGAGAGTCTTGTTTGCTGCCTTCTTCTTTGGATTAATGAAGACCATCGCTTCGACCTATTCTGTCATACCGATTCTTGCGACTTCTTCAATTCCAAGTGATTTTTACAAAATGATACCCTTTATTGCGACGTTAGTAGTGCTTGCGTTTAGTTCTAAATCTTCTCAGGCGCCCAAAGCGGTTGCAATACCGTATGACAAAGGAAGCAGGTAACTTGATGTCCTTTCTTCCTACTACAAAAAAAGAAATGAACGACAGGGGCTGGGATGAAGCTGATTTTGTTGTGGTCACGGGAGATGCGTATGTAGACCATCCCTCCTTTGGGGCAGCAATCATTGCACGTGTGTTGGAAAGCCGCGGATATCGCGTTGCCGTGCTTGCACAGCCCGACTGGCACAGTGCAGAGGATTTTCGACGTTTTGGAAAGCCTCGGCTCGGTTTCATGATTGGATCGGGAAATGTAGATTCGATGGTAAATCATTTTTCTGTATTCAAACATCGTCGAAAAGAAGATGCCTATTCTCCCGGAGGGAAAATAGGGAAGCGCCCTGATCGAGCCGTAATCGTATACAGTAACCGAGCACGAGAAGCCTACAAAGACGTTCCCATTATTATTGGAGGCCTTGAGGCAAGCCTACGGCGGCTCACACACTATGATTATTGGGAAGATAAGCTTCGTCGGTCGATTTTGCTCGATGCAAAAGCCGATTTATTAGTTTACGGTATGGGCGAGAGAGCAAGTGTTGAGATTGCGGAGGCCCTTGAAAGTGGAATCTCCATCGGCGATATTCGCTGGATTAGAGGTACAGCCTATTCTTGTCCCCTTGATGAGCTATCAAACGACAGCGATTTAATCATGTTGCCCTCTTTTGAGGAAGTCACTTCCTCAAAGTTAAAATACGCAGAGAGTTTCAAAAAACAATATCGTAACAATGACTGGATTAGCGGCAAGACTTTGGCCGAAGCGTGTGATGAAAAAAGAGCGGTGGTCGTAAATCCGCCTTGCGAACCTCTGACGGGAATAGAACTCGATGATGTCTATGAACTCCCGTATA
>JAQUUY010000191.1 GCA_028693645.1 Eubacteriales bacterium
AGTCAAGGGCACTGACTTGCAATGTATATTGGTAGGTACTCAGGGTTTTTCCCTTTGCCTGAGTTAGCTCAAAGCCTTCGGGGCTTTCCTGTGCTTCTTTTTCGTCAAGCAAGTAGGGGCGAATGACCGCGTGAGGACAAACGTAAGCGCAACGATTGCACTGAAGGCAGTCCTCTTTATGCCAAACCGGAACATTCGTGGCGATGCCTCGTTTTTCATAGGCCGTTACCCCAAGCGGTGTCGTTCCGTCTTCATATCCAAGGAAGGCACTGACCGGCAAATCATCGCCTTTGAGTGCGTTAATTGGCATCATAATGTCTCTGATAAACGCGGGAAGGTCTTCTTTTTTGGCCACAGGATCTTCGCTCGCGTCTTTCCATTCCGCGGGAACAACTACTTCTTCTATTCCCTCGATGCCGGTGTCTATGGCGGAGAGGTTCATATCTACGATTTTTTGACCCTTGGTTCTATACGTCTTTGCTACTGCATCCTTCATATACTCGACAGCCTGTTCCACCGGAATAATGTTCGCGAGTTTAAAGAAGGCAGCCTGAAGCACCATATTGGAACGATTTCCAAGTCCCAGATAATGTGAGATTCTGTTTGCGTCGATGATGAAAAAGCGAATGTTGTGCTCTGCCATATATTTTTTTACTTTTCCGGGCAAAAACAAGGACAGGTCTTCGACCGCCCATTGACAGTTGAGCAGAAATGTCCCGCCATCTTTTAATTCGTTGATAATGTCATATTTATATAGGTAGGATTCATTGTGGCAGGCTACAAAGTCTGCTTTTTTGATCAGGTAAGTCGAAAGGATCGGCTGCTTGCCGAAACGCAGATGGGATCTTGTGATTCCGTAAGATTTTTTCGTATCGTATTCGAAATAGGCCTGCGCGTAGAGGGGTGTATAGTCGCCGATGATTTTGATCGAATTTTTGTTGGCACCGACGGTACCGTCAGAACCAAGGCCCCAGAACTTGCAGCTGACGGTTCCTTCTGTTTCGGTATCGATTGCAGGGCCGATCGGCAAAGAAGTACCGCTTACGTCATCGGTTATGCCTACGGTAAACTGATTTTTGGGAGAATCCAACTTCAGATTATCAAAAACGGCCTTAATCTGCGCTGCATCGGTGTCTTTTGAGGACAAACCATAACGCCCGCCATAGATTTTCGGCCTCTCGTCTGTGTTGTTAAAAATAGCGCATACGTCTTGATATAAAGGTTCTCCGATGGCACCGATTTCCTTTGTGCGGTCTAAGACGGCTACTTTTTTTGCACTTTTGGGAAGCCCATTCAAAAAATGCTTTGTCGAGAAAGGACGATAAAGGTGCACTTGAAGATAACCGACTTTTTCACCAAGGCGATTCAGATATTCAACTGTTTCACGGATGGTGCCGCTGACGGACCCCATTGCAATAATGACTCGCTCGGCTTGGGGGTCGCCATAATAATTAAAAAGCCCATAATTTCGGCCTGTAATCTGATTGATTCCTTCAATATATTTTTCAACCACTTCGGGCAGTTTCTCATAGGAAGGGTTATTTGCTTCGCGAACCTGAAAATAAATGTCCGGATTCTGCACGGTGTTCCGAAGCGTTGGGTGGTCGGGATTGAGGGCTTTCGCACGGAAACGATCGACTTCTTCCCAGGGAAGGATCTTTTCGAGATCGCTGTAATCCATCATTTCTGTTTTTTGCAGTTCATGGGATGTCCGAAATCCGTCGAAGAAATGCATGAAGGGTATTTTGGCTTCGATGGCCGCCAAGTGTGCGACTCCTGCCAGATCCATGACTTCTTGGACACTGCCGGTCGAAAGCATGGCAAAACCTGTCTGTCTGCAGTTCATTACATCCGAATGATCTCCGAAAATGGACATCGCGTGGGTCCCCACTGTCCTTGCTGCGACATGCAGCACCGCAGGCTGTCTTGCTCCTGCAATTCTGTGAAGAACGGGGATCATGAGCATCAGGCCTTGCGAAGAAGTATAGGAGGTTGAGAGCGAACCCGCTTCCAATGCTCCGTGGACTGTTCCGATAGCACCCGCTTCGGACTGCATCTCAACCAAATCAACGGTTTGTCCAAAAAGATTTTTTTTACCAAGTGCGGACCATTCATCTGTTTTTTCAGCCATTGGCGAAGAAGGCGTAATGGGATAGATTGCTGCTACCTCCGTAAATGCATATGCTACGTAAGCTGCCGCTTCATTTCCGTCCAGTACCATTGTTGTCTTTCCCATTTTCTCAAAGTCTCGCTTTCTTCATGTTGTGTTATTGTGTCGTTTTTAGCTTCCGCCGTGCAATTAAAAAAGCCGACGTTACTTATCAAAAAACACTATAGCATTTTATCATAAGAAGCGTCTTTATTACTACAGATTTGCGCAAAAAGATGAACTCTTTGAAAATCCATTAAAAAAACGCCCCCTAATGGCAGCGTTTTCTTGTTTTATTTACTTTTTTGACCATTTGTTGTAGCGCAGCAATTGCTCCATGGGTTTTCGGGAGGTCTTGTACCCCTGCTCTGCGGGATAGCCCACAGGCACTACAGCAAACACTTTGTATTCTTTGGGGATTTCTAAAATGCGCTGCACATCGTCGGCCATAAACCAGCCAAGCCAGCACAT
>JAQUUY010000192.1 GCA_028693645.1 Eubacteriales bacterium
GATAAACTTGACAGCAACCAGACGATGACGTAATATTTATTGGGTCGCAACGTTTTCTCAAGAGGAAGCAGCGAGCAAAAGCAACAAGAATGGAGACCCAATGAGAGAACGATTTGATCGCCATCTGATTGATAAAAATCGCGTAGGAATAGCTTATCAGAAGTTGCTATTTGATCAGGACGGCGTTGTCTTTGATTTTGAATATATGTACATGAATGAAGCCTTTGAAAAAATCACGGGGCTTTCTTCTGCTTTCTGCATAGGAAAAAAAGGGAGCGAGTGTCTTGGCGGTCGCGAGGAAAATTTTTTTCTTCTCGATCTTTTTCGTGAAGTTGAAAAAAGTCGCGTCCAAAGGGAATATGAGTTTTATTCCGAATCGGCACAGCGCTACTACAATACACTGATTGATTCTCCGGAAGAAAAATATTGCATCCTTTCGATTCGTGACATTACTGACTCTGTGAACCGACATGTTTGTGATCTTGATGATCTGAGAAAAAGTGAAAAAAGCAAGAGCATGCTTCTTTCCAATTTGCCCGGCATGGCCTACCGCTGCAAATATGACGAACAGTGGACGATGCTTTTCGTCTCGGAAGGCAGTCAGGAAGTGACCGGTTACCGACCGGAAGATCTTATCAATAACAGTACATTATCTTATGCTGAAATTATTCACCCTGAAGATAGGCGGCCGCTTATTGAACGTTGGGACCGAGTTATTTCGGGTCACGAAATGTTCAACGGAGAATATAGGATAAAAACGGCGAGCGGGCAAGTGCGTTGGGTCTATGAACAGGGACAAGCCCTATACGATGCTGAAGGTGAAGCGGAAGCAATCGAAGGCCTGATAATAGACATTAGTAAACAAAAAATGCGTGAGGAGCGGATAGAGTATCTTTTAAAACATGATCCGCTTACGGGATTATACAATCGGATTCAATATGAACGGGAAAAGAGGCGCTTTGACAGCTCGGAGTATTATCCTCTTTCGATTGTTGTCGGTGACATCAACGGCCTGAAATTGGTAAATGAAGCATTTGGCTCTCAAGAAGGGGATGCGTCAATTATTGCCATTGCAAAAATTCTGAAGAACTGCGTGAAACCGAGTGATTTTTTAGCCAGGATTGGCGGGGATGAGTTTGGAATTTTGATGCCTTGCACCGATGCTGTGCAAGCAAATGAATTCGCTAAGAAGGTACAACGTCTTTGCGATGAATATAACCAAAATAAAGAAACGGTGAATGTCAACGTTTCCGTTGGCTATGCAACTGTAGAAAATGAGGAAGATGGCATCTCCGCAAAAGAAAAACTGGCCGAAGACTATTTGTATCGACATAAGCTTCTCGAACGAGACAGCACTTGCAGTGCCATCATATCATCAATAAAAACGACAATGTTCGAACGAAGCCACGAAACAAAAGAACATGCAGAGCGCATGGCAACTCTTTCAAGAGAAGTAGGAAGCAGACTCGCTTTGTCGCAGCTTGAACTTGACGATTTGGCGCTTTTGGCGACCTTGCATGATGTCGGGAAAGTAGTTATTGATAATGGAATTTTAATGAAACCGGGGGATCTTTCAGATTTAGAATGGATTCAAATGAAAAAGCACCCGGAAATCGGCTATCGTATTGCTTCCGCCTCCTCCGAAATGGCATCGATCGCAAATGGAATTTTGTCTCATCATGAACGATGGGATGGAGAAGGCTACCCTAGGGGATTAAAGGGAAAAGAAATCCCTCTTTTGGCAAGAATCATTGCGGTCGTGGATGCTTATGACGCGATGACAGAAGAGCGGGTGTATCGAAGCGCGATGAGCGAAGAACTCGCTTTAGAAGAATTGAGAAATAACGCAGGAAACCAATTTGATCCTGAGGTCGTGAAAGCTTTTTCCGTATTCATGCAAAAAAAACTGAGGCAAGAGGATAAAAATATGAAATAGTATAAATGATTTTTTTCAGGGTCATTCGGAATCCTTCTCATTTTGGATCGAACGCTCGTAATAATAATCCCATTGAAAGCCACAATCCTTGCAGAGATACTGTCCATTCGTTCCCGTTCCGGCACAGCAACACTTGACGATCGCACGACCTTCTGCGATCTCTTTTTTTATTTCCGGGATATATGCCGCAGTGGAGGGAACAATTTTCGCGACGTTGCTTGACCCGCATTGATAGCATTTCTTTTCCATGAGAAAACTCCTTACTCTGATGTTTTAGTGCAAATTCTTCTGACTGTTGATACCCCCACAATAAGCAACCTAATCCCCGATTTATCATTCCGCAAATACATTGAGGAAAGAATCCAGAAATGCTATACTGAGAAAAAGATTCCCTATAATGCATAATGCAGTTCAGAACGGAGGTTGTTCGATATGCCAATTCAATCTGCTTTTATCGTTCCTCACCCGCCGTTGCTTGTCCCCGAGGTGGGAAGAGGGCAAGAAAATAAAGTGAATGCAACCACCCGTGCTTATGAAACGGTTTCAAAAAAGATTGCGGCGTTGCATCCGGACACCGTCGTAGTCATCTCGCCGCATTCCGTTTTATATGCGGACTACATTCATATTTCTCCGGGAAAATCCGCATCGGGAAACTTTCGACAGTTCGG
>JAQUUY010000193.1 GCA_028693645.1 Eubacteriales bacterium
TTCTTGAGATTGATGCCACATCTAAAGACAAAAAAGGCGTGAACACTGCAGAAATTAATCTCCCCAAGGCTTCTGTAGACGCGGTGGCAGGAGAGAAAAATGTTTTCACCACCATTAAAACAGATTTAGGAGATATCGTCATTGACCCCGACGTCATGGCTGCTTTTGCGGAATCAGGGGGCGGAGATGTGAAAATTTCGATTACGAAAACAGATCCTTCTTCTTTGGACGAGGAGACAAGAAAAGCGATTGGAGACAGACCCGTATTAGATATTACCGTGACGGTGGACGGAAAGAAGATGAGCACCTTTGGGGGAAGCCGTATTCGCTCCGATGTCCCCTATACGCCGAAAAGCGGAGAGAACGGAAGAATGCTTCTCATGTTCTATCTTGATGGAAAAGATGCAGGAAAACCTGTAAAATTGTCGCTCTTTAAGGAAGGCAATGATTCTTTGGCAATGAAAGTACCACATTTGAGCCTCTACGGAGTGGGTTACAGCAATGTCACCTTCGCGGATATCTCTTCTCACTGGGCAAAGAGCAGCATTGAGTTTCTCGCTGCAAGAGAAATCCTCAAAGGGAAGACTGCTTCTCAATTCGATCCAGAGGGAAAAGTCACCCGTGCCGAATATGTAACTATGTTGGCAAATTCTGTAGATGGAATTGAACCGGAGAAAGCGGCGGCGGCAGGATTTGAAGATATTTCTTCGGCTGCGTGGTATGCCTCTTACGTGAACTGGGCCGTTGCAGAGGGAATCGTCAAGGGCTACTCCGACGGCAACTTCCGACCGGAAGAAAAAATCACAAGAGAGCAGATGGCGGTCATGACAGATGCCTTCCTTAAGGCCATGGATCTTGAGGTCGATGCGGTCAACAAGAAAGTCGAATTCACGGACCAGACAAAAATCAACACGTGGTCTTCCGCGGCAGTCACTGCGATGCAGCAGCAAGGCATCATCCGTGGCACTACAGACGGAAGCTTTGCCCCGCAAGATACAGCAACCAGAGCCCAAGCAGCGGCTATTTTGAAAGCCTATATTGAAGCGCTGTTGAAGTAACAAAAACAGTTTTAGGAAAGGGCCTTCTTTTTCGGAAGAGGCTCTTTCCTCTCAATTTCAGCTGATTTGTAGATTTCTACTGTCCCCAAAAAGTACGATATGGTATGATTAGAGAAATAAGGAGATCCGAAAATGCAACGATTAGAAATAATGAAAACCGGCAGGGTTTTCTTGAATAAACTGCTCCTGCTATTTCTTGTGGTGGTTGTTGTCATTGGGAGCAACGTCGGCGGATTTGTTTTCGCAGACGGAGCGGAAACCCAAGAGAAACTGTTCCTAAGAGGAGACGGAATTAGCAAGGAATTGCAATTTACGAGAAGTGAACTCGCCGCTATGACCGAAGAGGTGGTGCAAAAGGAATACTCCAGCACCAACAATTTCCCTTCCACAAAGACGATGTACCGTAAAGGGATTCTCTTGGAAAGCCTCTTGACGCTCGCGGGGATAAAAGATAGTGCCGAGAAGCTAACGTTTACTTCCAGCGACGGCTATGCCAGGACCTTCACGGTAAAGGAACTTTTGGAAGACAAGCGCTATGTTTTTGCCGCTGACGGCTCGCGGCAAGAAGTTCCTTTGATGATTGCTTTTTCTGACAGTCCTAAGGGCTTTGATTCCCTTTCAGACATGGAACTTACTTTGACTATGGGGCAAAGAGTCTGTGGTGAACAGACAAACCCGTGGTTCGTAAAATATCTCGAGACCATTGAGGTCAGCACAACGAAGGCGGAGCAATGGGCAGCGCCGACTTTCACAAAAAGTGTAGGAGCAGAAGGCGTTTCTGTGACTCCAAATCATACAAACCTCGACATGCTTAAAATTTATTACACGACCGACGGAAGCCAACCCACCTTAGACAGTCAAGTATATAATGTGAGCGCGACTTACTATCAGCCACAGATTAATCTCCCTATTTTGGTATCAAAGGATACGGAAATCCGTGCCATTGCGATTGGTGCGGGAAAAGAAGACAGTCCGGTGGCCACTACGGCAGTCAGTTTTGGTGGATCGCGATTTACTGACCTCTCGGGATACGCTTGGGCAAAGATTGCGATTGAAGATTTGGCGGAGAAAAAGATTATAAACGGGATGGGAGGGACTCGCTTTGCACCCGAACAGACCTTGACCAGAGCCCAATTTGCAACGATGATGGTTCTTGCCATGGGAGAGAGCAAAGGCCTTGCGACCGGATCCACGTTCAGTGATGTGACTTCCGCAGACTGGTTTGCCCCCTATGTAAACAAAGCTGCCGAAAAAGGGTGGATCAAGGGGTACAAGGATGGAACCTTCGGGCCCGAAAAAACCTTGAGCCGAGAGGAAATGGCGGTGATTTTAGTCCAAGTTCTTCAAAAGGATCCGGCAGGAAGTGTCACCCAAGAACAGTTGAAGCCTTTTGCTGCCGAAAAAAGAATCAGTAATTGGGCGCTGCCTTATGTGGCGTGGGCTGAATCCTTAGGGCTCATCGAACATGGCCATATGGCAATGGAAACGGCAGAAGGCCTTTCGTATAATTCTCAACAAAAAGCGTTGCGAGCAGAGGCCGCTG
>JAQUUY010000194.1 GCA_028693645.1 Eubacteriales bacterium
TGTTTGCGGTTGTAAACGTAGCACGTTTTCTCGAAGTGGATCCGGAAGATGCTTTGAATTTTACTTCACAGAAGTTTATACGTAGATTTGGCTTTATGGAAGAGACCGCTCTCGCAAGAGGCGGCCGGCTGGAAGACATGACGTTAGCGGACATGGATAAGCTGTGGGAAGAAGCCAAAAAATACGAGGTTTCTCCAAACTGATCGTGGAGTGGGATGAAAAAGATATAGTCAATCAATATGACATATTACATTTAAGGAGGTAAGGTTCGTGAATAAAGCTGAATTAGTTGCTGTTGTAGCAGAAAAAACAGGTTTCACAAAAAAGGATGCGGAGATCGCTGTAAACGCTTTCGTCGCAAGTATCGAAGATGCTCTTGTAAAGGGTGACAAGGTACAGTTGATCGGCTTCGGAACATTCGAAACCCGTCAGAGAAAAGCAAGACAGGGGAGAAACCCCAGAAAGCCTGGAGAAGTCATTAAGATTGCTGCAGCAAAAGCCCCCGTATTTAAAGCAGGTAAGGCATTAAAGGATTCTGTAAACAAATAAAAGCATTCATTGCGAAGGCAGCCTTTTGGCTGCCTTTTTACTTATGAAGCGCAGAATGTCGGATTCGGGAGAAAACGAATGAGAGCAGATAAATTTCTGAAGAATGCAAGATTGATCAAAAGAAGAACTGTCGCAAAAGAAGCCTGTGAACATGAGCGCATCTTTATTAATGACAAACAGGCAAAACCCGGCAGCGATGTGAAACCCGGCGACATTCTTCGCGTTTGCTTTGGAAGCGGAGAAATCAAAGTGCGTGTGATTGAAACACCGGATCATGTAAGCAAGGAAAGCGCTCAAAATATGTATGAGGTATTGACTCAATAATGCGAAAAATGTATTATTGTAATGATGTGGTGGATTTATTGCAGAAACGGTGGATGAATACAGGATGGAACTATGAATATCGGCAGTGTGCAATTCTTTAAACGTGTGATATTATGCTGCTTGGCGCTGATGATCATTATCCCTACCGGACTGGCAATCGCACTTGGAATTGAAAATCATAAACTCTCCGAAGAGCTTGCGCTCCTCAAGGGTAAAATACCTCAGACAGAAACGGAAGAAACAAAAGATCCGGAAGCGGTTTCTTCAATCATTTCGGTTGTTTCTGAGACGAGTCGCGCTGAAACGAAACTCAACCGCATCCTCGCATTGAGAGAAAAGGCAGCCGGTTCGCCAGCTTATAGTTTGGATTATCAAGACCTTTATCCGGATCTTTATATTGACCATGATTGGGTTTTCGACAAAGAAGTTTCCAATGCAGTATATTTGACCTTTGATGACGGCCCATCGGAGGTTACCTCAAATGTTCTGGATATGCTTCGCCTCTACGGAATTAAAGCAACTTTTTTTGTTGTTTATGATGACAGCACGGAAGCGGCAGATCTTCTCCGGCGAATGGTCGCCGAAGGTCATACCATTGGAGTTCATTCTACAACGCACCAATATCGACAAATCTATGGTTCTGTCGAATCGTTTTTAACGGATTTTGAAAAAACGGCGGTTTGGATTGAAGAAGAGACCGGCGTTAAACCTGAAATCTTTCGCTTCCCGGGAGGAAGTGTGAACACATATAATCTCCCCATCTCCGAAATGTTGATTGCTGAAATGCTGAGGAGAGGATATCTGTATTTTGACTGGAACGTGTCCTCGGGTGATGCTGCGGGATCGATTCGATCAAATGAGATTGTAAGCAATGTCATCAGTGGCGTTGCGCATAGAGAGGGCGAAAAGGCAATCGTTCTCATGCATGATGGACCGGGCAAGGAAACGGTCAAAAATGTACTCCCCCATATCATTGAGAGCCTTGAAGCCTCAGGCCGCGAGATGCTCCCGCTTGATAACCGGGTAGAACCCATTTGTTTCGATTATTGAAAGATCAATATCTCGATATATAATAAATTACGATAGAAGAAAGAGGTGAGCATATTGGGTATGCAGGGCAATTTTAAAACCGCTGTGTCCGAATTGATGAACGGTAAGCTATTTACGGAAGGTGAAGCCGAAAAAACGATGGATGAAACAACAGAACCATCAAGCACGAGTTCCGCAAATGCTTCGTTTGGAATGGGAAACACGAATGACTCCATCGCGAAAGCGAGAACGGGATCGTTGATTGCCGAAGATATGGTGATTGAAGGATCTGTTCGCTCAGAATCACCAATTCAGGTCAATGGCAAGGTTCGCGGAAATGTTACGAGTGCTCGTGACATTATTTCAAGAGGTGCCATTGAAGGAGACGTCAAAGGTGGTAGCATTACCCTGATCAAAAGCTCGATCAAAGGAAATCTTGCTGCAGGCAACTTCCTTTCAATGGATGCTGAGTCTATCGTTGTTGGAAACATTGAAGCAACGGGAGTTGAAATCAATGGTAAAGTTAAGGGCGATGTTCACGTATCTGATAACGCGAATCTGCGCAAGGATGCTGTCGTACTTGGGAATTTGACTGCAAAATCTCTTTCCATTGAGGCAGGCGCTGCCATCAAAGGAAAAATGGAGATTCTTCCCGCACCAATCCAAGAAAAGGATTTCAAAGCGCTCGAAGGCAAAAC
>JAQUUY010000195.1 GCA_028693645.1 Eubacteriales bacterium
ACGCGCGAGCGGATTTCTTCTTGCTCAATCCCGCTGTCATCAAAGGCCTCCCACAGTTCTTTTTCCACTGTCGTTTCCACAAACAAGGTCTTTGGGTCCTGTGGCAGGATTGCAAGGGAACCATTCACCGAGACTTTCCCTCTATAGGGCTTTTTTATTTGCCCCATGATTCCCAGCGCCGTTGTTTTCCCGGTACCGTTTCCTCCGACGATGCAAAAAAGTTCACCGCGAGGAACTTCAAGGGAAAGGTCGCGGATTACGTCGGAGCCATTCTTTTCATAGCGAAACCAGACTTCTTTGAGAGAAATGACTGGTTTCCCTTTTGTCTCCTGCTTTGGCCTTGGCGAAAGACTCTCTTTTTTCAGGGTCTTTCCCTGAAAAAGTTCCGTCATCCTCGTTCTTCCCTCTCTCACCGTCAAAGGGCAATCCCCCTTTTCACAGAGGGGATCAATGACGCCAAAAACATGAAGCGGCGTTGGCATTGCCGAAAGCATGGGGTGGGCGGTCTCTGCCAGAAAGCGGCCGATTGCTTGCGGCCTGTCGGCCGCAAGCAATCTCCCCCGGTCGAGCAAAATGACCTTGTCCGCGACCGGGAGGATTTCCTCGAGTCGGTGCTCCGTCATCACAATGGTTGTTCCAATCTCTCGATTAATCTTTCGCACCGTCTCGAGGAAATCGGCCGCCGCAATCGGGTCGAGCTGAGAAGTCGGCTCGTCAAGAATCAAGACATCCGGCTGCATTGCCATGACAGAAGCAAGATTCAAAAGCTGTTTTTGCCCGCCGGAAAGGGTAGCCACATCTTGCCGAAACCAGCTTTGTATTCCAAAGAAACCCGCCATTTCTGCAACGCGAAGGCGTATCGTTTCGGTATCGACCCCAAGGCTTTCGAGCCCAAACGCCAACTCATGCCATACTTTATCCGTAACAATCTGGCTGTCGGGGTTTTGAAGCACGTAGCCAATCCGGGACGCTTGCTCCCTCAAACCAACAGAAGCAAGGGCCCTTCCGTAAAAAAGAACTTCTCCTTCTTGCTTCCCCGCCGGAGTGAGCACGGTTTTGAGGTTGCGCAGCAGAGTGCTCTTGCCGCAGCCAGTCTGCCCGCAAACAACGACAAATTCGCCGTAATCGACAGAGAAACTCACGTCGGAAAGCGCCGGCACCTTTTTATTCGGATAGCTAAAACTTAAATTTTCGATTGTAAATGCTGCCAACGCCATTCCTCCAAAACATCAATTAAAATAGGGGCAAAGCACAAAAGCGCATAAGCCAAAAATCCAAAAATCCCGAAAAGCTTGAGCGGCGCCAACTGCAGCGCGGGAAAATATTGAACGGCTACTTGCCCCGAAACGCCGCCGGCTGCAACAAGAAAAAGCAGTAGACACAAAAGGGCAAGGGCCGCTTTATCTCTCGTATCAAACCGGTAAATGGAAAACGCCGTTCTGCCGGGAAGACCAAACCCTCTCGATCTCATTGAATCCGCAGTCTCGATAGAATTCTCCAACGCCCAGCTCACCATGACGGAAAGGATTTTCGTCGCATTTTTAATGCGTTGGCGAAGACTGCCTGTGGCAAGGTCACGGCCCATCGACTTCCTCCCATTGGCAATCACTTTTGTCTGTTGTTGAAAACGGGGAACGAAGCGCAGGACCATGGAAAAAACGAGTGCAATCGATGGAATCACTTTCCCAAACAGATACAGAAATTTATCTGAGGTCATAATTTTATTATAACAGGAAAACCACAAAATGACGGTTCCGAACATAATCCCCACCGCCGCCCCATAATACAGGGATTCCAACGTAATGGGATTGTCCCTGAAATATCCGAGAATCGTGACCCCACGGTGGTTAAACAGCGGATTGACAAGTGCCGCAATCAACATCATCGGGAACAAATACAGGGCAATCAAACGAAGTCCTCTTTTTCCATACAACCTGAGATTGTAGGCAAGGGCTCCGCAAAGAGACAGCAAAAGCGCCAGCGGATGCAAGAAGATCATCGAAAATAGGATGACTCCGCAAAAGTAGCTGAATGTTAAAATGGGGTGATAGGAGGAAAAAGTATCTCTCATCTGTTCTCCTTTTGCTTATAACTCCGGCCCGCCTACGTCCTGCCCCTGATCACAGGTATATTTCCATTCAATGACGTCCCCTTTTTTTATGAGAGCATTGCTGCTTCCCATACCAAGAACCTCTCCGTTTACAAGATACGTCCAGCCGGAAAGCTCTCCGCAATCAAATTCGTAAAGGTTTCCGATTCCTTCCACATAATTCGTATTCAAGGCCGGCGTCTTTGTAAATTCCATGTGTATTTTGTTCTCTTTCGTGATTCGTAAAAGAAGGTCAAAAACACTTTCGCTCTCTTCAAATTCTATATTTTTTGGCCCGAAAAGGAACCCTGTCTCCGGTACGAGCGAGCTTTTTGAGGAATCAAGGCTTTCCGGGTTGTCAAGAATCGTTAGGCAATCGATGGAAAAGGTACAGCTTTGTTTTTTTTCTTTTTGTTCCTCTATCCCTGCCGCTTTTTCAACGGCATTTTCTGTTACGCTCTCAGGTTCTGCTTTGATGGCG
>JAQUUY010000196.1 GCA_028693645.1 Eubacteriales bacterium
ATTTCGTGAATGCGGTATGACGCCATTTGATTCGCGTATATGATTTCGTGAAAATTACTTTGTCTCAGTGAATGGCGTGTTTCACTTAAAAGATGTCATCCAAGGGGCTTCGTATCTTTCTGATGCTGTTATTTGAGACATGTGTATATATCTCTGTAGTCTTTGAGCTACTGTGCCCCAAGAGCTCCTGTATATACCTGATGTCCGTTCCGCTTTCCAGCAAATGCGTTGCAAACGAATGCCTTAGCGTGTGCACCGATACGTCTTTCCTTATCCCCGCTCTGTCACAGGCATCGCGAAACACTTTTTGAACAGTTCGTTCCGTTATAAAGTGATCCTCTTTGCCACCGGGGAATAGTCGGACCTCAGGCTCTTCTCTTTCGATATACTTATTCACGAGATCCACCGCCACTTGAGACAGCAAGGTATATCGGTCTTTTCTTCCTTTTCCCTGCTCCACCCGCAATAGCATGCGGTCCTGATCAAGATCATTTACCTTTAGTCTCACCACTTCCC
Source organism: Eubacteriales bacterium (assembly GCA_028693645.1). Taxonomy (GTDB): domain Bacteria; phylum Bacillota; class Clostridia; order Peptostreptococcales; family Anaerovoracaceae; genus STD2-154. The sequence goes on from JAQUUY010000196.1 coordinate 517, forward strand.
CAACGCGAAGCCCGGAGGAGTAAACGAGATAGAGAATCGCTCTGTGTTTGATGTTCCGCACGCTTTTGAGAATCCTTGCGACCTCTTCTTTGCTCAAAATCTCAGGCAATGTGCTTTCCTTTTTAGCACGAGGCAAATTGTATAGAATGTCACTTCGGTTCAATAGTTCCTTAAAATATATTTTGATCGCACTTAACACCTGATTTGCGTATGAATGCGAGCATTTCTGCGTTTCCAACAGAAACAGCATGTAATTTCTGATGTCTTGGTTTATGATCATTTCGGGGCTTTTGCAAGCATAGTCCAAAAATCTTGTAACATTGTGTTTATAAGCTTTGACCGTCTTTGGGCTATATCCCTTCAGCTTTAAATGCTCTTCCATTTCCTTTTCGATTTTTGCAGTAAAAACATCCTTTTGCTCTTTTTCGTCCGGCAAAACAGGCACCTCATCAAAAGGAAGCCCCTCTTCCCGAAAAGACGCTTTCAGCCCGCTAATCGAGCGCGGCGTGTTAGAAATCTTCAATATTTTCTTCATCATACAGCGCTTGTCCTTTGTGTAAGTTTTGCCATATATTACATTACCACATTTTGGGCATAGTTTCAGCCATTATTTGTATTTTTGTTTATTCTTTTCTAACTACAAAACCCCCAAAGGTGTTGGCTCAACGCTTTTAGGGGTTTTACTTTCAAAATATTTTATTGTCATATAAAAACAGCTCGGCGGCAAAGTGAAGTTAGCGTTCCTCTGCGTCGTAATATATGTTTTTGCAATTTGTTTCTTTCATGAAAAATGCGAACCCAAGGGACAACAAGGAAGCGACCAAGCAGACCATAAAGCCCTTTTGATAAGCGACTTCCGGGAGGTCTCCGGCAGCGAGTTTCGCGTCGATGATGATTCCGCAGATGACGGGCATAAGTCCCGCAAACACAAAGGAGGCCATGTTTACGATGGAAGTAGCGGTGCCCGAATAGTGCGGGTTATTGACTTCTTTTGCATTGGCAAAGGCAACGACGCCGACGGAAATGCAGATGCCGTTTAAGGCCGCAAACACATAAAGATAGCCAATCGGCAGGCTGACATAGAGCAGCAAGACCCAAATCAAAACGGACAGGACCGCGAGGATGACCATGGGGAGCTTTCGAACCTTGAGTTTATCGGAAATAACTCCTAAAGCGACATTTGACAAGGCGGCCGCAATGATGGCAATCGAAACGATTTTTGAGGCGGGGATTTCTTCAAGACCATAGGCATAACCCAAATAGGCGATTCCAAAGGTTCCCGAAAAAACGATATAACAGCCATGGATTCCTGCCAAGCCGATTGACGGCCCCCAGATCCTTGGATTTTTTAATATGAACCAAAGTTGTACGAGAATCTTGTCGCTTTCTCCCACAGCCCTGCCGGGTTGCGGCGGTTTGGGATTCACCTCGGGGAAACCAAGCTGCACAGGAGAATCTTTTGCAAAAAGAAAGGCAAGAACGGCGAGCAGCAAGGTGATGATTCCCATCATGAGAAAAGAGCCGCGCCATCCAATGTAAGCGATAAGAATGAGAAGCGGCGCCTGCGCCAACAAACCTCCCATCGAGCCCATAAAAATAGTGACTCCGCTCATCGTTGCGAAATCTTTTGCAGGGAACCAATCATCGAGGATTTTCAGGATGGAAAGAAAGACAACAGAAACACCAACGCCGACAAGCAATCTGCTTCCATAAGCCATGCTGATACTGACAGAATAGGAAAAAAGAATGGTTGCCACTCCGGCCAGCGCAGTTCCGCATACGACGGTCCTTCTCGGCCCGAATTTATCAATTAGCATTCCGGCGGGGATTTGCATGAGGGCATAAGGGTAAAAATACATCGCCCCAAGATTTGCAATCTCGGCAGCGCTCATGCCAAAAGTATCTTCGAGATCTCCTTTGATTGCTCCGATAGAGAGCCTTTGGAAAAAAACGATGAGATAGATCATCACGAGCACCATATAGACTAACCATCTGTATGCCTTCAATTCCATTTCCTCCAGTTCACGGAAGCTTCAAAATCCTCTCTTCGAAT
>JAQUUY010000033.1 GCA_028693645.1 Eubacteriales bacterium
TGCCGTCCATATTTATCTTGCCGCTGGAAGTATCAAGAACCAACTCTCCGCCCGTGGTGTTCGCCCACTTTTCAAACGTGTAGCCCGGTTTCACATTTGCCTGTATATAAACATTCGTGCCCTGAATCAGCATGGAATTCATGAATACCCCGTCAATACCGCCCCCGGCGATGACGTTAAGATTGTAAAAATTCACGGTAGCATCAGGAGCGCTGCTGGTAACCTGCACGCCGGAAGGTAAAAGACCGCCCATAGTGCCGTTGCCCCAAATATAATAATCTTGGTCGGGCTTGAGCCCGGAGAACTCATATACACCTCCCGCTTTAGCAAAGTTGCCATCGGGGATGACTATCTCCGCGCCCGAGACTTTGTCATTGGAGGTTAACAGCATCACCATAAAGGGGTCGTTCCATGTTTCTCCGTTGCGCTTTACCGTCACGCGGGCGCTGTAGTTTGGCAGGACGCTCGCTTTTCCGGCGGTAATACTACCGGAAACGTCGATGCTGCCGCTTTTATAATTGGCTCTGGCAACCGTGGTGGGTAGCCAGAGATAAATTGTACCAGTGGCATCGGTTTTCACCCCATCGAAGCCATAGCTCACGGCAGGCGTTAGGATCAGTTCCTCGGCAGCAATGGGCGTGTTTTCTGCAATTGCCGCCGAACCGTTTGTCAGTGTGATGCCATAAGAAGAAAGGGGAGTTCCTGCACTGTTTCTGGGTGTTGTGCCCTGAACAGCCTTGATAGATCCTCCATTTATAATGATGCTTCCATTTTCGTTGGTATTAATAGCCTGGGCGTAAGTGCCGGCATTGATTTCTATTTTACCAGTGCCAGAGTTGTACAGTTCTGCCGTAGCCGCCGTCAGCGTACCTCCGTTTATTGTAGCTGTACCGGTACTCTGATTGATCAAGCAAACAGATCCGTTCACGGTGCTGAGCAGAGCGTTGCCGGAAATAGTCATGGCCCCTCCCGCATTGTTGACCCCGCAATAGCCACTTGTACTGGAAAGTGTTCCGCCGGAAACCGTAACCAACTTGCCCACAGGGGCATCACTGAAAAGCACTACGCCGGAAACAGAGTTCACTGTTCCACCAGCCATGGTCAGATTATCAGTTGTGTAAATGGTGGTACCGGAGTTTGAATTTACTGTAGCCCCATTGGAAACAAGGAAATTGCCTCCCACATTAGCTACAGCCATGCCGGTGTCGGTGGATACTGTTCCCCCTGAAATTTCACAGGAGTTGAAGTTAGCGATTGCCGCACTGGCATCGGAGGAAACCATGCCGCCCGTAACCTTAACCGTGTTGCCGTTACCGCTATTTGCAATGGCATACCCGGATATGCTTTTCACTGTGCCGCCGGAGACCGTCAGTAAAGAACCGCTGCCATTATTACTGATACCGATGCTGCTTATCGAAGACACCGTGCCGCCCGAAATCTCAGCTATCCCTCGGTTTTCAATGGCATAACCGGAGTCGGAGGAAACCGTGCCGTTGTTCATATTCAACTTGCCGGAGGTCAATTGATTGATGATAGCAAAGTATTTTTTCGATTCCACCGTTGCACCTGAGAGCTTTAGCGTACCGCTGCCGGTGTTAATTATGCCGCTGGCCGTCTCTGCATCCGTGGTGATGGTTCCGTCTGCCAGTTCCATGATGCCACTGCCTGCATTTCTAAGAGCCACACTGTAAGTCTCCGATGTAGTCATCTTTCCGTCTGTACCGGAATCTTTCACGGTAAACGTACCCGAACCGTTGAAAAAGATCCCAACCATGAGCAGTTTCTTTTCCGAGTCCGTGCCCGTAAAAGTCAAGCTCCGACCGTTTAAATCTAACGTGAGATTGTTGGGCACCGTGATGGTCTCAGCAAAACTGATATCGCCGGTGAGCTGTACAATCGTACCGCTGGGGGAAGATGTCAATGCCGACTTCAGACTGGTAGAGTCGGACACCACGACAGTATTCCCAGCCGCCGCGGACGGCAGCGGGGTCAGCACCATACATACCACCAGTAGCATGCTTAGTATTCTTTTCATTCTTTTTCCCCCTTGATCATTGTTTGCGCAGCGTTTAACACTATGTCAATTAATAAAATCCTTTATTATTCAATGTTATGGATTATTTTCCGGATGTTGAGCCTGCAGATGCCGTTTTCCGTGGGCTGCTCTGTATAAATCCCAAAATCAGCATTTTTGCAGTACCAGCACTCTCTGCATGAAAATAATCGGCCTTCGTCCTGTTCAAAGGCATCGCAGCAGTCGTTTCGCCGTATTTGACGTTTACCGGCCTCTGCTTTTCCCATCGCAGTCTTGTCACTGCTCTCTCTCATTATAAAAACCACTCCTTATAGACATAATTTTAGATTTAATTATATAAAAAACCACGGGCGAAAACCGTCCGTGGCGTAATTGCAGAGTATTTGGCGTAAATGTCGTATTCTATTTTATTTTTGGTCTTGTTCTAGCAAATGGAGAAGAACACGCATCCGAAAAACACCGTTTTCAGCGGTAAATTCCACCATACCGCGATACCTCTCGGCCGTATAGGTAATGCTCCTTGTTCCGGTCCCTCCTCCGCACTTCTGCGATATCGGGAAACCACTTTCAAAGATAATGTCATCTGCACATGAGTTCTCAACTACAATTTGAAGCTTTCCGGCTCCGTTATAAACGGAATACGCAATCTTTACTGTGATATATTTCTTCCTTCCGTCAGGGCAACGCAGGCAACCCTCCAGCGCATTTTCAAAGGAGTTGGCAATAATAGCAACCAGCGCGACCTCGTCCATTGGTAGATTTGCCGGAATTCTCGCGTCGATTTCAGTTTTGATTCCCTTCTCCCTCGCTCGCTCCGCCCACCTTGACAGATTAACATTTGCCGAAAGGTGCTCACAAATACCGTCGAGAACCCCAGATTCACTCCTCTTTGTCTGCGCATTTAAATAGGATACCGCTTCCTGTGTTTTCCCTCCCTGAAGCATTGCGATTAGAGTATCATAATGATGGCGAAGATCATGACGGTCACGGCGAGCCGCGTTGACTGCGTTTTTCTGTTCCTGTATATGTTCTTCCCACATCTTGTTTTGCTGAGCAAGGATTCTTTCCCGTTCCTGAACCTCATATTTTTCCACGATATCACTAAATGACCGAAAGATTAGACTATAAACACTCAAAAACACAAGATAGGAGCTTGCAACTAAATGCCAGCGGTAATCTTCTTCATACCAGTACATTTGCGGATAGTAATGAATAACGGACTCCAGCACATAGAAAGAGAATGCCAATATGGCAAGGAGCCGCCACTCTCTTCCCAAGATTCCTACCAGTTTACGAAAGCGTGGACGCATATAAACATAATTGAAGAATAGCAGCGCTCCAAACAGCACTGTGCGGAATAGTAAATATTCGATATGATACACAAGCCCTGAATCCTGAGTGGTACTTATATCCGAAAGATAGCTGATTCCGAGGAGCAGATTAAACTGAGTGAACATAACAAACAGAGATACCGACCAGTTATCCGCAGAGCAGATGAGAATCAGAATCAAACACAAGCCGATTTCAAAAGGCATAATCAGGACTTCTGCTACTTTCTGTCCGTAGAAAATCCAAATGGCGCAATATATAAGAGCCGCCACAAAATAAATTACTACGGTAATGCTTATTCGTTTCTTCGCCGGCTCTTTCAGCTTTATGAGAAAGAAAAAAAACAGACTGATATAAGCAGCCGTCTGTAAAAACCGCAGGAATAATACTATATATGTAATCATCTCCATATAAAATCTCTCTCTCAGCGATTATAGCTGTAATCCATATACAGCTTTTTAAACTCCGTATATTTTCGGCTAAGCATCGTAATTTTAGCGCCAGTAGAAAAGACCACACACTTGGATGTGAGTTCAACGATGTAATCCATATTTATTATATAAGTGCTTCCACATTTATAAAAACGCGGGTCTTCATCAAGCAGTTCAAAAATCTCGGTCGAGGGTCTACGTACATCGATGATCCTCCCATCCGACAGGTATAAACGCTGAAGATGGTTCTCTGTTTCAGAATATACCAACTTGTTAAGTTCAATGCGGCTAATACCCTCGGTTGATTTAACGGTAATGTACCCTTCTTTTTTTGTGAGGTTGTCCAGCACCTTGTCAAGTACTACAAAAAATTCTTTTTCGCTATAAGGTTTCACTAGGTAATGGGCTGCATTTAACGAAAAAGCATCAATCGCATGGTCACGTGAGGTGGTTAGAAAAACAATCTGACAGTTGTCACCCATATCGCGCAGTTCCCGAGCCGCATCAGTACCGAGAAGGCCCGGCATATAGACGTCAAGCAGCAGCACATCAAAGCTATTCTTCGACTCCACATAAGCAAGCAGCTCTAATGGCGCAGAAAAGGAATGGGTGCTTATTTCATATTGCGGATGTTCATGCATATATTGTTTGAGCAAGCGATTAGATCGATCAAGCTCCTGTAATTCATCGTCGCAGATTGCAATATGAATCATTGTTAAAATCCTTTCATCCCCACGAGAGAAATTATTTCAGAATAACTTTTTCATAATACTTGGAAAACAGACCTGATTGAATTGCGAGCACTTTAAACATTTTGAAAAGGAAGGCGCATCTTCAGGCTGAACTTTTTCCCATCCAAATCTCAGATAATAATCAGGCACTTTACCAGACAACCATATTTCACTTGCTCCCAAATTCTTCAATTCTTCCTCAGCCAGTTGAAGTAGAATCTTTCCAATACCCGTCTTTCTATGTTCTTCATCTATTGCCAAGTGTTTTACAACATATACTCCATTCAATAGTTGTACTGTCGCAGCTCCTATAAGCTCACCGGTTTCCTCATCTTCACATTTCCACATTTTAACGATGCCTTCCGGCTTATTATCGTTCGGGTTCACTTCAAGTCCACATCTTTGAAATAAGACCGCTAATGGATAGTAATCTTCAGTAATTTTTATAGAATGCATAACTCATTCCCCCTTCCAAGTTAACAAAATCATAAATATCATTCAAGTACTGCAGCGCACTCTTTTCATAACACTAGTCTTGCTATTATAGCATTGCTATTAATTTTTGTATATTCTCAGGTATCGTATTCCATCTTTGCGCGACCTGGCTATTTTCTTCTTTTCCCCAAGCACCCCGCGGAGGCTTTTCGTTGTAGATTTATTTGTTGGCATCCAAGTTATATGGCAGGGTTGCAAACATTCCCTTGTCAAAAACCGTTTAAGCAAAGTCAAATTTAATTTGTTATGGTATGATTAGAAGATTAATGTAAAATGATATAAAATGAGCCGGAGGATGCAATGGATAATCAAGAAGAAAAACATCAGCGACGAATTCGATATAAGGGCACTCACCCTAAAAATTATCAGGATAAGTATAAAGAACTTCAACCCCAAAAATACGTAGATATCGTAGAAAAGGTTATGCAAAAAGGCAGTACCCCCGCCGGTATGCATCGCTCTATTTGCGTTGATGAAATATTAGAATTCCTGCAAATCAATCCCGGGCAGATCGGCCTAGATGCAACGCTGGGTTATGGCGGCCATACGCTCGAAATGCTCAAGTGTTTGGACTTCAAAGGGCATCTGTATGCCATTGATGTGGATCCTATTGAATTGCCACGCACACAGTCCCGTTTAGAAAATTTAGGGTATGGCCCCGAAATTTTGACCATCCGGCAAATGAACTTCTCCAGTATCAATCAAATCCTTGCTGAATCAGGACCATTGAATTTCATTCTGGCTGATTTGGGAGTCTCTTCTATGCAAATAGACAATCCGGAAAGAGGATTCACATTTAAAGCAGAAGGTCCTTTGGATTTAAGACTGAACCCCAAAAAAGGGAACTCTGCCGCAACTCGTTTGAAAACGATTTCACAAGACGACTTGGAATGTATGCTAAGAGAAAACGCAGACGAACCAAATGCCAAAGCAATCGCCCGAGCCATTGTTTCTGAAATCAGAAAAGGAACCGCCGTCGCTACCACAACACAGCTCCAACAGATAATCAAGAACACTTTGAAGTCGATACCCGGCAGCAACAGGGATGAAGACATCAAAAAAGCCTGTCAGAGATGCTTTCAAGCCCTGCGAATCGATGTTAACAATGAATTTGAAGTGTTGCATAAATTTTTAGATAAGCTACCTTCTGCGCTTGCAGAAGGCGGACGTGTTGCCATTCTCTCCTTTCACTCAGGAGAAGATCGTCTCGTTAAAAAATCTTTTCAGAGCCTGTTTCGCGACGGGGTTTATCGTGAAATTGCAGAGGAACCTATCCGCGCATCAGCAGAAGAACGCAATAACAATGGGCGCGCACGTTCTGCCAAATTGCGCTGGGCAATAAAAGCATAAATTATCTAAGCTGTATGGCAACAATCTAAGAAAATGCACACCCCATTTCTAAATCTCAACGATTTGAGAGCAAAGGGGTGTGCACTATTGCTAAAACATTCAGAAACGCTATTTATTTAATTTCTCAATTTCTTCTTCAACTTCTGCTGCACCTTCATCATAGAACTTTTCTTCATCAGGATCGAGTTCTTTAAGTAATCTTAAAAACTCACCTGCGTGAACTTTTTCTTCGTCAGCGATATCCTTCAGTACTTCTTTCGCCAATTTGTTGTCAGTCGATTCAGCCAATTGCATATACAGCTGGATTGCTTCATATTCTGCAGATACCATGAATCGAATTGCCCTGATTAATTCAGCGTCGGTAAGCTTTTTATCTTTAGCAAGTCCCGAAAAGGGATGTCCAAAATCCGGCATGACAATTACCTCCTTAAAATTCTTTTTTTGTAGAAGCAATATTAATATTTGATAAATTTATCACCGGGAACACCGCAGATGCTGCATTTTTCGGGAACAAATTTCTCGATATTGCCACAAACAGGACAGAGATAATAAAAAACTTCTTCTGTCTGATCAAGGTTTTCCAAGGCGTCTTGATAAAGCCCCGCATGAACTTCTTCCGCTTTCATCGCAAAATTAAAGGACATAAGCGCAGCTTTATTGCCTTGAGCTTCCGCTTCTTTAACAAAATCAGGGTACATTTCCTTGTACTCATGGGTTTCACCCGCAATACCATCCTTTAGATTTTCAATTGTTGAACCGATTTTTCCTGCTACTTCAAAATGTTTTAATGCATGGATAGTTTCAGCGTCAGATGCAGCCTTAAACAATTTCGCAGCATTAATCTTTCCATCTTTCTCGGCTTTCTTAGAATAAGCCAGATACTTTCTGTTTGCCATAGCTTCTCCGGCAAAGGCTTCCATCAGGTTATCAAGAGTTTTGTTTTCACTCATATTTTTATCCTCCTTGTTTTTATTAAAAGCTTTTATTAATTTTTTTACAGACTCTGCAGGGAACCCTTCCGATTGCTTACTATCAAGAAGTGACTGCAGAAAAAGTTGCACATTTTCACTTTGTGGAAGCATATATCCTGCTTCACGGATGATATCCTCCGCCATAATATGATTGGATTTTTCAATGGCAGCTCCCAACTTTCCAGGTAATCCTGCAGCAATATTCTCCTGTTGTGACTTACTGCGCAGAAGTGTTCTCAATACACTGACGACCGCTTCTGTTTTAAGCTGCTGAGGCGGATACTCTATCGGCACCATCGAGATTGCGCCCGAGGGACAAGCCTCAGCACAATCCCCGCAACCTATGCATTTAGCAACGTCGATAACGCTGTTCTCGGTATCTGTTGCTCCGGTAGGACAGACATAGAGGCACAAGCAGTCTTTCGTGCATAAGGAAATATTTCTTACTGCATATTTCTTAGACATTCTCATGGCCTCCCTTCAATCTTTTCAAATTTCCAATTTGGCACCTTGCAAACAGGACAAACTTCGGGCAAAGTATCCCCAATGTAGAGAAAACCACAAATCTTGCAAACGTAAACTCCTTTATTTTCGAGCATAGCGTCGCCTTCTTTCTGGTAACGAGTCAGAAGCGACTTTAATATTCGGGTAACCTTCTCACTCCAAACTAAAGCACGGAGAGCACCTCGATCCTTGGCGTCTTCTGCTATACCGTTAGCAGTCGGGAAACCTTCTTCAATGTCTTTTTCGACAAGCGCAATCAGCTGTTCAAAATCTGAAGCCGTGGCAGGTGCGGATGCCTTCTTGAAATATTCTGCCAAATCATTAAAGAGCACGGCTTCCTCGGACTTATATTGCTTTTCACAGCCACGTGCAAGATTAGAACAGAGCGCGCTAATCTCCAACGGAGACAATTCCTTCCTGTCTGCTGAGGTCTCAATGACTGATGTTGGTTTCTTCTCTATAGTTGCAACAGCTTCACCCTGTTTATCGAATTCCGCTTTTGTTGCACCACAGAGAGGGCAAAGCCAGTCCTCAGGTAAGTCCTCCCACACTGTGTGGGCTGCAATTCCTGCTTCTGGAATACCATTAGCTTCGTCATAGATATAGCCACAAACTGAACATATGTATTGATTCAAAGCATAAGCCTCCTTTCCTTTCCCTTCCATTTACATTCTACAATAAATTAATCGTTTTAAGCAAATGATAGAACTGATTTGATTGTTGTCTTTACATTTCTTTATTCCTTTTCTGACAATGCTGACTCTTTGTTTTTATTAAAATACAAACCGTCAAGCCTTTTCAAATCTTCTTTGTTAAGTGTTTTCAACATCAAAAGATGAGTGCTTACAGCTAGTCCAACAACAATCAGAAATAGTCTTATATGTAAATATTTTACTATTATCATGGAAATAATTAAAGTTGTCCAAAGAAAAAGGATTGCCCCGACCTTTGTTTTCTTTGGAATGGCTTTATACGTTAGATAGTTATAAATGTATGCTCCAAAGATTTTGTGGTTTATCAACCAATGATACATCCGTTGCGAGCTGCGAACGTAGCAGAAGGAGGAAAGCAAAAGAAAAGGCGTAGTTGGAAGTACGGGTAGAAAAACACCAACAATCCCCAAAATTAAAGATACTGATCCAACTATGATATACAAATACTTTTTTATTGAGTCCAATTTAATGTTTGCCTCCTTACACACGATTAGTTAATGAGTGCGAATCAGATAATCAAGCAAGATCAAAACGATCAGCATTCATGACCTTATTCCAAGCAGATACGAAATCCCGGATAAATTTCTGCTGAGCATCATCGCTTGCATAGACTTCCGCGATGGCCCGCAACTCAGAATTTGAACCAAAGATAAGGTCGACTCTCGTACCACTCCATTTGAATTCTCCTGTTGCTCTGTCACAACCTTCAAACACCTCTCTATCTTCAGAGATTGGCTTCCATACGGTATTCATATCAAGCAGATTGACAAAGAAGTTATTCGTTAATGTTTCTGGCTTCTTTGTAAATATTCCATTCTGAGACTGACCGTAATTAGTGTTGAGAACCCGCATGCCACCAAGCAGAACTGTCATTTCAGGAGCTGTTAAGGTTAACAGTTGTGCGCGATCCACCAACATTTCCTCTGGTGATACAGAATATTTTGCTTTCTGGTAGTTGCGGAATCCGTCCGCTTTGGGCTCAAGCACGGAAAACGAAACCACATCCGTCTGCTCCTGGGATGCATCTGTACGACCAGGCTTGAACGGTACAATTATATCATAGCCTGCATTCTTGGCGGCCTGTTCAACACCTGCACATCCCCCAAGAACAATCAAGTCGGCGAAGGAAACCTTCTTGTTTCCTGACTGAGTACTGTTGAACTCAGCCTGAATTTTTTCAAGAACCGGAAGCACTATGTTAAGCTGTGCCGGCTGGTTGACTTCCCAATTTCTCTGAGGTTCGAGACGAATTCGTGCTCCATTTGCCCCGCCACGCTTGTCTGAGCCCCGGAAAGTGGAAGCCGAAGCCCAAGCAGTTGAAACCAGCTGTGAAACAGATAGTCCGGATTCCAATATTTTCTCCTTTAACTCTGCGATATCTCTCTCATCAATCAATTCATGATTAACTACAGGCACGGGATCCTGCCAAATCAGCTCCTCCGAAGGAACTTCGGGGCCAAGATAGCGCGAACGCGGACCCATGTCCCGATGTGTCAGTTTGAACCATGCACGAGCAAACGCATCCGCAAACTCCTCGGGGTTATCTCGATATCTCATTGCGATTGGTTTATATATAGGATCCATCCTTAACGAGAGGTCTGCTGTGGTCATCATCGGAGCGTGTCGCTTGTCAGGGTCATGAGCATCTTGGACAGTATCTGCAGCAGCAGGATCAGACGGAATCCACTGATTCGCACCGGCAGGGCTTTTTACTAAATTCCAATCATATTGAAACAGAGTATTTAAGTAACCCATATCAAATTTGGTAGGGTTCGGTTTCCATGCCCCTTCAATGCCGCTGCTGATGGTGTCGCCGCCTTTGCCTTTACCAAAATCGCTCTTCCAGCCAAGACCCATTTCCTCAATAGGCGCGGCCTCGGGTTCCGCTCCTACATGAGTCGCAGATCCGGCGCCATGACATTTTCCAAAGGTGTGTCCACCCGCCACAAGTGCAACCGTCTCCTCATCGTTCATGGCCATACGCGCAAATGTTTCCCGTACATCACGACCTGAGGCAACGGCATCAGGCATCCCGTTAGGACCTTCCGGGTTTACATAAATCAACCCCATCTGTACAGCTGCGAGAGGATTTTCAAGGTCTCTTTCACCGGAATAGCGTTTATCACCAAGCCACTCAGCCTCCGATCCCCAGTAAACGTCTTCTTGTGGTTCCCAGACGTCCTCACGTCCGCCACCAAAACCAAAGGTCTTGCATCCCATGGATTCGAGAGCACAATTACCTGCAAGAATCATAAGATCCGCCCAGGATATTTTCTTTCCATATTTCTTTTTGATCGGCCAAAGCAGACGGCGTGCTTTGTCTAAGTTCACATTATCCGGCCAGCTATTGAGTGGCGCGAAACGTTGTGTCCCGTCTCCTGCTCCACCCCGACCATCACCCAATCGATAAGTTCCCGCACTATGCCATGCCATTCGAATAAAAAGTGGTCCATAATGTCCGTAATCAGCAGGCCACCAAGCTTGGGAATCCATCATTAACGCATATAGGTCTTTCTTTATTGCACCAAGATCTAGTTTCTTAAATTCTTCAGAATATTTGAAATCTGCGCCCATAGGATTACTCAAGCTTGAGTTTTGATGTAGAATTTTCAGGTTCAATTGGTTCGGCCACCAATCCTTGTTAGAAGTACCGCCACCAGAAATGGCTTTTCTTGTATGACTTGTTACCGGACACTTCATTTCCTCCATCAGTTATTCCTCCTTCACTTGTTTTCTTTAATCAAGTCTTCTTTTACCCCATTCAGCATATCTAAACTCATGATTTTACTCCCTTTACTTTCATAATAGCGGAGCATTTCGTCAATTTTCCTTTTGTCATAACTGGTAATGCAATCAGATAAGACATTAACACCATAATTTGCTTTGCATAGGTTGTAACAGGTTGATTTAACACAAACAACAGCATCTGCTCCCGCTATGTAGAACTCCCCTATTTCATTTTTACTAATAAAGTCTGTAAATTC
>JAQUUY010000197.1 GCA_028693645.1 Eubacteriales bacterium
GATCCCGACTCAAATCCGGAATGGATGCGATCGAGCCCTGCGGCCCTTAGCGCTTTGAATTCCTCAGCCGTGATCTTTGAGAGCGTTTCTGCTCTTGCATATGTTGTGATTCTTTTGATGTTGGGGAATTTGCTCCTTAAATACAAGAGGACTTCGACAACGCGCTCCGGCTTTAACGCCAGCGAATTTCCGTCTTGCAAAAAAACGCTTTCGCAACCGTGCATAATCCAGTTATATACCATGTAGAAGCTGTTTTGTTCATTTTCTGTTAAGCTCTGTATCACGCGAGAGATGCCGGCGCGATCGATTACGCCCTCATTGTTGATATATTTCCAAACAAGTTGCGCATAATAGTCAATCACATCAATATCTTTTTTGATGCTTTCTACGGTATATGCTTGAAAGGTACTGTTTTTATACAGGGCGCAAAACTTGCACTTGTTCCAAGTACAGCCCTTTGTTATTTGAATCAATAAGCTGTTCGCTTCGCTCGGCGGTCTGATGGGGCCGATTCGGAATGTATTTTCTGTTGTTTCTGTCATGGTAAATTCCTTTCCACTCTTATATTAACTATTTTCTTGTCTTACTATCCCTGTACTTAGAGCACCTACGAATTTAGATAGCCAAGAAGCGACCTTCTGATTCGCTATAGATTCCTCGAAGTTCTTCCCTTCCGTCCTGATAGAATTCAAACAACTGCGCCCCATCATAAAGTACCGTGAATTCGGGCATGACCCATTCAGGGGATCCCCACCGTCCTTTTGTTCCGGTCGTGTAACCGGCGCCCCCAAAGGGATAGGGGTCTTCATAGGTTCCACCGTTGACGGGAGAACGAGGCACAATCGACTTTTCGATGTTTTTCGCTTTAAAACGGATCACTGCGTAACTCTCCTCATCGGACTTGAAATAGGAGCCCTCATAATCCAGACGCAGTCCGTAATAGCAATCCGCAACATTTTTATATTGCTTCACATCTGCGGCGACGGAGATAAATCCTTTCGGTGTCTTGTATTCGCCGGCGAGGTATTTATTCAGTTCATAGGTCGTAATCACCTTTTGCATCAGTGTATCGGGCGTTGGTTTCAACTGTTTTTCGCGAATCGCATTCATTTTAGTAAGTTGCGAAGGAGACAAATCAAGGGCGGCTTTCGCACATAAAACCTTAAAGTCTTCAATCGTCAAGCCCTCTGCGCTCGCATAGGACTCAATAGTATCAGTAAAACCGCCTTTTAGTGACGAGGTATAAGTGAGGTCATATTTCGGTGTTTCTTCAAGCAAACGTGCTACTTCGGCTTCGTATCTTTTATCTGTAAGAATCGTTGAGATTACCGTCGCCGTTTCGGCCCTCGTAATAAAGGCATCCGGTAGGAAACAGTTCCCGCTTCCTACCATGTAAGCTTTTTCTATGACCGCAAAGACCATTGCTTTGTTTGAAGCCGAGATTTGGGCGCTGTCACAGAAGGTGCTGTCGCTTGTATTCGATTCTCCGGAAGAAAGTCCTGCAGCTTCTCCAAACAGGACGGCCGCCGCTTCTCTACTTACTTTTGCTTTTTCCGATTCAATGCTGCCACGAAACTGAAATGCACGATCAAGAAGAGTTTTAAGTTCTGCCTCGCTGATTGCATCATCCGGTCGGAAACTGCCGCTCCCATTACCACTCATGATGCCCTGGGAATGCAAGGCTTCTATACTGGATTTAGCCCAATGACCTTCGATATCCGAAGCAGCAGGGTTTGCAACCGCACTCACGGGGAACGAAGAGAACAGCAAACCAAGAGTCAAGAGAACCGCTAAAAACTTCTTGTTCATCACATCTTCCTCCATTTTTTCTTGACATCACAAACTCTGTCTCAGGATTTCATTGTATACTATCTACCCGCATCGGAAAAGCGAAAACAGCGGTCTGTCGCAAAAAGCCCATGATCAAAAAGATCACGGGCTTTCGGATTATTGCTGAATTTATTGTGCCGCTTCGATGCTGACCATTTTCCAGTCCGGCTGCCAGCTGACATCCATATCGAAGGTTTCCGCGATAAAACGCACGGGCACCATGGTGGAACTTTCGTAGATTCCCGCAGGTGCGTCAATCTTTGTTTCTTTTCCGTTCACTAAAACGACATTGCTGTCAATTGTAAGTACGATATTCGTATCGCCTTTGGTCATCACAACTTGGCGTTCTTTATAACGCCATTCGACGGTCGCACCAAGTGCCGTCGCAATCGCTCTAAAGGGGACAAGCAAGCGGTTGTTGACAATGCGAGGCGCAACCGGAGCTTTCACGTAGGATTGTCCAATATAGATTTTCGTTTCTTTTTCAATCATGCTCTCAATATAATCATTGATTTCCTGATCGACGATTGCACGCGAGCTCTCGACGAGACTCGGCAATTTCGCCTGCAGATCTGCCACATTTTTGCTGACAACAGACTTGATGAAATCTTTTGAGATGACTCTTTCCAAGTAGCTCGGCAACTGATCGATAAAAGCGTTATAAACCGATGCATCCATCGCCGAAAGCTTTGGCGCAAATTTTTCTTCTATTGG
>JAQUUY010000198.1 GCA_028693645.1 Eubacteriales bacterium
ACGATGGAGTGCTTCCCGCCGGAGCAGGAGAAGATGATCTTTTGAGTCGTGACGAGAGAAGTCTGTTGCTTGGGAAAAACATTGAAATTTGCAAAGAAGATGATTTGAGGATGATGGAAGAACGTCTTGCTATCTATAAGAATCTCTCTAAACCAAAACAATACTTGTGGCTTGGGTATTCGACGGCTGATCCGGAGGGGAAAGAAATTCGACCTTCGATTATTCTAAATAAATTCAAAAAAATCTTTCCGGACATGGAAGTGGAAAAGGACATCCTGAACAGGGAGATTCCTTTGGCATTGATTGAACGCCCCAAAAGCACAATCAAGCATTTGACAGCGGCCTTTTTGGAAGCGGGTAAGGAAACCGGAGATGCAGAGTCTGTTTGGAATGCGGCGCTTTCGTGGTATCGAAAAAAAGAAGATCCTTGTTTGCACATTGTGAGCGAAGCGATGTCTTTCAGCAATCGCGTAGAGAAATTGGATGCCGCACTTGTTAAAAAACTTTTCCAAAAGGGTGACGGCGATTTGACCTTGAGCCCGTCGAGAATTGAAAAATTCAGCCGCTGTCCGTTTGCACATCTTGTTCTTTATGGGCTCTCTCCCGAAGAACTCCGCGTCTTTGAAGTCGCAGGAAGAGAAGTCGGTGATGTTTATCATGAATGTCTTATGCTTCTCGCTCAGAGCCTGGATGCGCCGGGCAAAGAAATCACGGATCCGACTTCCCCGTGGATGAGCTTAAGCGAAATTGATTGCAAGAAAATGATCAGTGGATTTGTTGACCGCGTTTCGGGAGAATATCGGGAGGGCGTGTTACTTTCCGGGGAGGAAGAACGCTACCGCACGGAACGAATGAAAGAAATCTGCGCGAAGGCAGCCTATGCTTTGGTGCGGCACGTCCAACAAGGCCAAGTGAGAAAGATATACTTTGAAGAAAGCTTTGGACAAGATGAACAAAAGACATTTCCTGCAATCGCGGTTGATCTCGGAGAAGAGAGAGTCTTGATTGAAGGCAAAATTGACCGAGCGGATTTGCTCGAAAACGGTTATGTCAAGATTATCGATTATAAATCGGGCAAAGAGCATTTTGATGCGCGCGAAGCCAAAGGTGGCTGGCGTCTGCAACTCATGCTTTACCTTTCTGCCGCGATTGAAGGGATGAAACAAAAGGGCGAAGATGCAAAACCTGCCGGTGTATTTTATTTTGAGATAGCCGACCCTTTGGTTGATGCCACGCTAATCGATGCGGCCCAGCTTTCTGAAAAACTTGAAAAGGAAATGCGAAAGGCGTTTAAACTAGATGGAATCGTAGTAAACGAAGCTTCTGTCATTCGCAATATGGCAGGAGAATTCACGGGCTACTCCGAGATTCTGCCGATTCATCGTGACAAGGAAGGCGAAATCAAAGGAACAACAGAGGACAAACTGCTTTCTCCTGAGCAGTTCGCAGAACTCCAGGAAATGGTCGAGGAGACGGTTAAACGCCTTTGTGGCGAACTTGTTTCAGGTGTTGCCGACGTTCACCCAAAGAAGACAAGAAAAGAAACTGCCTGCGATTTTTGCCGCTACAAAAGTATCTGCAATTTTGAATTATCCTTTGACGGTTGTCAGTACGATGTGGTAATATAATGATTGCGGTATGCTACTGTGGCTCAGGTGGTAGAGCAGCTGATTCGTAATCAGCAGGTCAGCGGTTCGAATCCGCTCAGTAGCTCCATAAAAAAACAGATACCTTTCGGTGTCTGTTTTTTTATTTGGGTTCTTGATTGGACGAACCGCTGACCGGAGGGGCGCGGGGAGGGTCCCTCCCCGCATAGAGCGCATTGCAGTTTGATGAACAGTGCATCACAGATAGGCGATGTATCTGCGCCTGCAATAAGCGGAGTACCGCTTCGGGGGTGACAGGCATGGCCGCTATGCGGTCTGCCGCCGAGAGGGGGCAGAGCCCCATACGGAAAGTGCGAGAGCACTTGGGAAGTGGTTCGAATCCGCTCAGTAGCTCGATAAAATCCTTGTGATTGTAACGGGCACAGGGTTTTTTATTTTCTCGAAAGCCGTACACCTTTTTGTTTGGGTCATTATTGAGTCATTACTCTTATTTTTAGAGCCTAAATTGCAGGGAAATCATATACTGCAAAACCGAATGAGCGAATTGATAATTTAGCCATGTGCGCTCTGTCTTAAGTGCTCAATAAAAGGAACTTAACAAACCGTGGATAGCAGCACAATGACATTGGATTCCTTGAAGGCGATTAAATGCCCTGCTGCTTCCTTTCTTCTTGGCGCCGGAGGGCGGCATGATCGGCAGGAGCAGAGAGCTGATCTCATCCCATAGGGGGTGGGGAGTGTACTTTTTGGAATTGGGGACCCCGTCCTCCTACTCTAAAATTATATATCCGAATTTCAATCCACGCGCCCACGCGGGGCGCGACAAGAACTCCGGATAAAGGAGAGCGTCCTCATTATATTTCAATCCACGCGCCCACGCGGGGCGCGACAGAGAGTCAGCCGAAGCAAGACCTACA
>JAQUUY010000034.1 GCA_028693645.1 Eubacteriales bacterium
AATTCCTCATAATTGTTGAGCAAGTCTTCACCTCATTTCTTTAATGTTTTGGCGCCGCTTTCACTCGCACGCAAGCTTTTGTCAGAGCCGCCACAACGTCGGTTTCATATTGCTTTCTATAAACATCAAGAAGCATGTATTGTCTCCCCGCGTCCGTCGTCACATAATTGTGAGTCAATGAATTTAGCGCAAGCGCTAAAATATCATTTTTACAGATTGGGCAGGTACATACATTCAATCGTTCCATTACTTCATCGACCATCTCCAAGGCAAGCTTCTCGGAAAGGTTGACTAAATAGACCCGCTTTTCCTCAATCGGCAGATGCGGCCAACTCGCTTCATCAACCTCCTGTAGCGAAGGTTGCGCAGGGGCTTGTTCCATCGCTTCTTGCGGAATCTGAATGAGTAATTCCGGCTCATCCTCTGCCGCAGGTTTAATACCTATTTCCGGTTCCAACTCAATTTTAAGCTTGCGCTCTATTTTGAGTTCCTTTTCTTCTTCCTGAGGTTTCAGGCTGACTTCAACCTCCTCAGGGGCAATTGTGGTTTTTTCTTCCACAGTGGTCTCCTCTGCCTGAAGATCTTCTTGGTCTATTGCTTCGTCATTTTTTGAGATTAGATTCAAAACATGTTCTGTTTTGTTGCTTTTCTTTGGCATCCTACTTCATTCCCTTTCTGGAGATCAATTCATCCACAAATTTGCGATAATCGAGTGATGCGCTTGATCTTGGTGCATGGCGGAAGATGCTTAAGCCATGCGCCGGAGCTTCTGCGACTGCTACAGAGGATCTGATTTTTGTCGAAAACACTTTCGTGTTAAGTTCTTTCGCTATGATTTCTGCCATTTCTTCGACATCTCTTGTCAAGAGCCTCCGTTTATCATAACGATTTAGCAGGATCCCAAGAACTTCGATTTTTGGATTATAAAGATCCTTGACTAATTGGATGGTTTCCCTAAGTTGTGAAATCCCGAGGAGACTAAGTATCTCCGGCACCATGGGAATGATAAGCTTGTCTGTCGCCGTGTAAGCATTGACTGTCAAAATATTTAAGGCCGGAGGAGTATCAACCACGATAAAATCATATTGATCTGTAATCGGGGCAAGTCCTTTTTTCAAAAGATACTCTCTGCCGATGTTCGTGAATTCAAGTTCCGCTCCGCTCAAGAGAATATTCGAAGGCATTACATCAATACCGCTGCAATGCTGGATGACTTTATCAACCGGCAATGCACCCTTCATGAGTTCATAAACCGTTGGGCTGTTGTCAATCTCTGCGCCAAGGCAAAATCCAAGATTTCCTTGAGGATCAAGATCTACGGCTAGTATTTTATGCCCGAGATCGGCAAGTCCACTGACCACAGCACTTGCTGTCGTGGTTTTGCCAACCCCACCCTTTTGATTTGTGATTACCAATGTGATTGCCATGCGAGGTTCCTCCGTTATTCTTCCACTTCCGCTTCAAGGTCAGAGTCAACGTCTATCTCTTCGTCATCATCAAAACCGGGAGCTTTCTTGCGGGTTTCAAGTTGAGTTTTAAAAACATACTTGCAAAGAACGCTCTGTTGAATATTGTCTAAACTCAAAAACCTGCATCCGTAACGAAATTTATATTGCTCATGTCTTATTTTTTCTTTGCGCAAAACGATTGCTTCCACCACAAAATCGGGTTTTACCGAATCGAGTTGCATTAAAATCTTTTGTTTTTTGATTAGGGATTTATTGAAATAAAAACCAACTCCGCCGATACTGATGTCTCTGATTTTGATAGACTCATCCGTCAACAAGGTTTTTTTACCGTTCACAATTTCATAACCCATCAGTAATATTCCATCAAAAGGGACTTTTACTTTCAAAAAGTTTCTTCGGTCCATTTTTTCGCCAAGCTCAATGTCAGTGAGATTGATTTGACTCTCCACTGATAAGGAGACTTTTCCGGTAAAGGAAGTAAAGCCATCATCAAGAAAGCCCGTCGCATTGACTCGGGTTCCATGCGACAGCAACACAGGAAAATCACCAAACAGGCTAATTCGGTTGTCATAAATCGACACCTGATTGGAGGAGAGGATGATTTTTTCTTCGTTGTCGTAAATATCGACTTTGTTGAATGTGTCCATACGCTAACTACATCTCTTTTTCCCCGACGTTTGCAATAAGTTATAAGGTTGCTTGTACGATTTCGCCTTCGTTCCAGTATATCCGACAATGCTCGATATTGTCAAAGGTGAAGCGATATTTCTGGTCCGCAAAATGGATGGAAACCCCTTGATATAGTTTTCTTTTGCAGGTAACCGATCCCACAAAAGCAAAGCCCTCGTTCTCTTTTTCTCTTTTAATTTTATGTTCTAAGATTTCGACGCGTTCAAGTAGGCTCGCAATCTGTTTTACAAGACGATCATAGGCATCTGCCTGCACGTCTGCGCCCGCATCGATAGCGGTTTTATATTTAGCCTCTGCGGCTCTGAGCGAAGAGAGGTTATCGCTGCAAGATTTTTTTTCATCCTCCAGCGCCTTGATTTCTTCGCTGTTATCGATTGCGGTTCGTAACACTTCAATACGCGTCGGCAATTCACGTTCATTCCCAATGTCTTTTGCAATCAACTCACCGCATAATTTCACGTCGCCGCCAATCACAAGTTCTCGTTTGCCTTTCAGTTCAATGTTTCCGTGACACGTCACATCACTTCCGGCGATATAATCTGCAAAAATATTTCCCTTCACGGTAATGACTGATCCTTCAATGTATTGTGAATGAAAATCTCCTCCGACACTTAGTTCTGCGTTCCCGCCGCCATTGATTCCTTTTGCGATATGGACGTTGCCGCCGGCCTCAATTTTGGCTGCTTCAACGACGCCTTTTACTATGACATCTCCGCCGCATTTGATGGAGAAACCATCGCATACATCTCCCTCTACAACCACGTCTCCCGGAAAATGGATGTTTCCGGTTACGTTATTGACATTTGAGCGAAGATTCATCGTTTCACTGATATCAATCTGGTCCTTCACAAAGTGAATCACTCCGTCTACATCCGCAAGAAGGAGAGTTTCGTCTTCATTCAAAACAGTATTTTTTCCTGCCGGGTTCGGTGCGCGTCTCCCGCTTTTTGCCGCGAGTTCACCACCAAAGATATTCCGCCCGGGAACGCCCTCTTTTTCTTTTTTTATTTCGCAGAGAACCTGCCCCTTGTGGGCCATTTGGAAATAATCAAGATTCTTGTAATCGATATTTCCTTCTTCGTTAAACTCCGGTTTATAATCGGTATCACGTTTTACAAGATAGGTGATTTCTCCGTCTTCGCCATTGATAGGGGGAAGGGCGTGCACTACTTCCATCTTGATGCCGTAGATTGGCCTTGCCGCTAATTTTTCGATCATTTCTTCTTTAATTCCAAAAGTGACTTGGGCCGTTTCAAGGGCAGCAGGCAAATCTTGCTTTGTAATCGGTTCTTCACCTTCTTGCGGTTTCGTGAGCTTAACATAAGCAGTGATTCCATCATCACTGAACAGGATTTCGACCAAATCCCGTTTACTTGTGGGCGCTACGTTTTCCTGCATGCCTACCTCCTGTTATCTTAGTTGATTCACAGTCTTTTCAATTTCGTCAGCTGCTTGGATTATTTTGGCGTTAAAAGAGAATCCTCTTTGCGCTTCGATCATGTGAACCATTTCCTCAGAAATGGCAACCCCGGAACCTTCCAGATAGCCTGAGACAACCTTTGGCGGATCGGCATCTTCTTCTGTGGGATCAACGACTTCGGCCTCTCCTGAAATCGCAGTTTCCGCGAATTTATTGCCGCCGACCAACTGCAATCCGTAAGCATTTCCAAATCGATAAACACCCGGTTGAAGTGTATTTTCGTCGACCTCTTCGGTGCTGTCTGAAGAAAACTCAATGGCATCTCCATCTGCATTCAAGACATTAAACCCTTGTGCATCAACAAGATAGCGTGTTTCTCCATCAACTTTGATGTCAAATTTTCCTGCACGAGTATAAAACAGTTCCTCCGTCTCCTCATTTTGAACGGCAAAGAAACCATCTCCCAAGATTGCGTAATCCGTTTCGATATCCGTGTTGATAAGGCTTCCTTGTTTTAAATTGATTCCTGTCTGCTCGATTTTGACACCATGCCCAATGCCGACATAATCTTTCGCATTTCCCCCATTGATGTTTTTATAAAGAAGGGAAGCAAATCCGGCCGTTTCCGGTTTAAAGCCTGTTGTATTTGCATTCGCCAAGTTGTTGGCAATAATATTGAGATTCGCTTGCTGGCTGACTAGGCCAGATGCCGCGGCATAAAATCCTCTAATCATTTTAGTTCTCCCTCCCTGCGCATTAGCCAAGTCTTCCGATCTGGTTTGCACTGATTTCATTTATTTTATCATACATTTTCAAAATTTGAACACAAGATTGGAAATGGTTTTGATTTGACATAATTTTTGTCATTTCTTGTGAGATATTGATGTTTGATTTTTCAATAAATCCTTGTCTGATTCCGTAAGTCTCAACAGCGGCCTGTTCGGCATCTCCACTGTCCGTTTTATAAATCCCGTTGCCTTTGATCTTTATGCTTTCGCCTTCTTTTGGGACGGCAACAAACAAAGTATCTGCCTCTTCACCGTCTTCAAAGATAACACCTTTGCTATTGACGGTAAAATCACTTGTCTGTAACTGAATCGGCTCTCTGTTTTCATTTAAAACCTTGCCGACTCCGGCGAGTGTCAAATAACGCTCGGCATCAAGTTCAAATTGCCCATTGCGAGTCAGGACTTCGCCATCGGTAGCACTTTCAACAAGGTAGAAGCCGCTTCCGTTAATGGCCAAATCGAGAGAACGTCCCGTATCTTGAAACGCCCCTTGCGTCATGTCCGAAAATTCATCTTGGTTGACCACGATATAAGCGCTGGTACCAATGTTTTTGTCAGGAACATCATTGAGAGAATTGATTCTCGCAACATAATGTTCGCCAAAACTTGATTCCACCGTAAGTTGGTTCTTATACCCTGCAGTACCTGCGTTTGCTATGTTATTCGAAATCACATTGATTGCTCTCTGCCGCGAAAGCATACCTGATGCGGCTGTATAAAACCCTCTAACCATTTTTTACCTCCCTGCGCCTTCACGCAATCAATATTTTTCGAGGATATGTTTCATCTTTATCATGGAAGCGGAATGTATCTGCGATACTCTCGATTCTGTAATCCCAAGGATTTCCGCAATTTCTTTTAATTTAAGGCTCTCATAGTAATATAGCGATACGACCTGTTTTTCTTTCGCATTCAGTTGATCGATTGCTTCGACCAACTTTTCTTTCAGTTCTAAGTGAAGAATCTGCGATTCCGGCGAGCCTTCATCATTTTGTGTTTCGCGCAGAGGGGAGGCAACCATCATTTGTTCATTGATTGCTTCCTCATAAGAGAGCAAAATCGAATTGTGTCTCTGCTGCAATATTTTTTCCAGCTGAACTGTCGTAATCCCCATTTTTTCTGCCATTTCGGCATTGCTCGGAGCGCAGCCGGTATTTGCATATAATTCGCTGTAGACTTCATCCAGTTCTTTGGCGAGGTTTCTTTGATTTCTCGGAACCCAGTCCTGCTTTCTCATATAATCGACGACGGCGCCTTTGACTTTGAGGGATGCAAAGGTTTCAAATTTATTTCCCAAAAGGGGATCGAATTTCTCTACTGCATCAATCAGCGCAATCATTCCTTGGTTTACAAGATCGTCGATCTGCCCAAAATTGTTGTAACTCCCCTTGAATCGAAGCACTATTTTCCTCACAAGATCCGTATATTGCAAAACGATTTCGTTTCTCGACTCGATCGAACGATCGGCAAGATACGTTTTCCATTGCGCTATATAGAATTCCGAATCCGTCTTTTCGGTTTCTTCAAGCTCAGTTTGCCCAAAGTCGGCTTTCTCTTTTTCGCCAGGATTCATTCGTACACCTCACATAACTATAGTGTCTCGCAGAAGGTTTTTTGCATTTATGTTTATGCTTCTATCTGAACCGTTCCGATTGCTTGGATCTGTATATTGCTGTCGATTTCATTAAAGGACAACACGGTCAGATTTGGCATGAACTGCTCAATCAAGCGTTTAAAATAGATACGGACAATGGGGGAAGTCAGTATGACCGGTTGGTGGATCAGGTCTTTAACCTTCTCGATTTGCTGTGTCAGGTTTTCAACGATTGATTGCACTACCGGCGGCTCGATTGCGAGATAGGTCCCATGCTCATTCTTTTTCACAGAATTTAAAATAGCATTTTCAATCCCCTGATCGATTGTAATTACCTTGATACTGTTCCCGTCTGTATATTTTCTCGAAATGGTGCGTTTTAAAGTCTGTCGTACGTACTCGGTAAGCATATCGGTATCTTTTATCGTCACTCCCTGATCTCCTAGAGTCTGAAGGATACTTTCCATATCCCTTACCGGTATGCCTTCTTGTAAAAGGTTCATCAAAACTTTCTGCAAATCCGATACGCTGATGATATTTGGTATCACATCTCCGACAATCGCGGGATTTTTCTTCGAAACATTTTGAAGCAGCCCCTGAATATCTTGCCGACTGACCAGTTCGTGAATATGCCTTTTAATGATTTCAGACATATGTGTCACCATGACCGACAAGGGATCGATGACTGTATACCCATATACCTCAGCCATTTCTCTTTCACTCTCACGAATCCATTTCCCCGGGATTCCGTAAGCCGGTTCGATGGTATCGATTCCTTGAATCGCTCCACTGCTGTTTCCGGGATCAAGCGCAAGATAATAATCTACAAGAACTTCTCCTTTGGCAACTTCTTCACCTTTAATCTTGATAAGGTATTGGTTCGGATTTATAAGGCCGTTGTCACGCAACCTCACCGTCGGAACGATGACCCCCATATCAAGAGCAAACTGCTTACGGAAGATGATGATTCTATCGATAAAACTTCCTCCGCTCTGCTCGTCAACAAGCGGGAGCAGCGAATAGCCAAATTCCATTTCAATCGGATCGACTCCGATAATATTATATACATTATCGATATTTCGATAGTAACTCACATCGTCATGCTTCTCATGAACAAGTTCTGTAAGCGCAACCGTCTCTTCCTTCACTGCTTTTGCGGCAGTCGAACGTATGAGCATAATACCAAAGACGATAAACGTAATCGCGAGAGATGCGATTTGAAGTCTCGGTGTCCCCGGAATCAGGCAAATGGAAAGGATGACGATGCCGGCGATAATCAAAACGTTCGGTTGGGAAAGGAATTGCGCCTTAACATCTTCGTTCAGGTTGCTTTCCGATGCTGCTCTGGTAACAATCATGCCGGTCGCCGTCGATACCATCAACGCCGGAATCTGGCTGACAAGACCGTCACCAACCGTTGCAATAGAGTAAACAGCAAGTACTTGTGTAAAGTCCATCGTTCCTTGGACCATACCGATGATAGAACCTGCAATAAGATTAATTGCGGCGATAATGATCGCGCAGATTGCATCCCCTTTTACAAGTTTTGTAGCACCATCCATTGCTCCGTAAAATTCTGCTTCTCGCTGAATCGTCTTGCGTCGATTTTTGGCTTCTTCCTCTGTAATAATACCGGAGCTCAAATCGGCATCGATTGCCATTTGTTTTCCGGGCATCGCGTCTAAAGTGAACCTTGCCGCAACTTCCGCGATACGCTCTGTACCTTTGGTAATAACAATGAATTGAACAATCAAAATAATAGCAAATACAATGAATCCTACAACCGGGTTGCCTCCAAGTACAAAGGTGCCGAAGGTCTCGATAATCTTCCCTGCCTCTCCACCATGCGATAGAATAAGCCTTGTCGACGAAATGTTTAACGCAAGGCGCAGCAACGTCGTGATGAGAAGCATGGACGGGAAAATTGAAAAATCAAGCGGGCCTTTGATAAACATTGTTGTGAGCAGGATAATCAAAGAGACCGAAATACTGATAATGAACATGAAGTCGAGGAAAAATGGCGGCAAGGGCACGATAATCAGGCCGATGATTGCAATGACAAATATTACTGTTGCATTTTTCATAATGTTCATATTAGCTCAATCCCTGTTCTTTTTTTCTTGTTTTAAAGACCCAAGCCATAACCTCCGCAACAAGCTGATAAAGTTCTACGGGGATATACTGGTTCAATTCTACGGATTCATACAAACTCCGAGCCAATGGTTTGTTTTCGGTAATCAATACATGATGTTTTTCCGCCTCAGCAATAATACGTTTTGCCATGAGGTCCTGCCCTTTGGCAAGTACAATCGGTGCCGGATCCTTATCGAGGTCATATTTTAGAGCCACTGCATAATGGGTTGGATTTCGGACGATGACATCGGCATGCTGTACCTGTTGGATCATTCGATTCATGCTGAGTTTTCGCTGCTTTTCCTTAATCTTTCCTTTGATGAAGGGATCTCCTTCTGTCATTTTGTATTCGTCTTTGATTTCCTGTTTTGACATCCGCAGTTTCTTTTCATATTCGTACTTCTGGTAGGAAAAATCGAAGATGGCGACGCCGGCAAAGATGACACAGATTTTATAAACCATCGCCATGATTTCATCTTTCATGAACAGGATGCTTTCTGCCATGTCATTATTGATTGTGTCAGGAATAACGACTAATAATTCCTGAATACTCGTATAAATGATGTATAAAATGACAAACACTTTAATCAGTGATTTTATGAGTTGAACCACCGCACGCAGTGATATCATTTTCTTGATGCCTTGTAAAAAGCTGATTCTGCTATATTTAAACTTCAAAAGATCTGCCGAAAAGAGGAACTTCGTCTGTGCACCTGTTACCACAAAAGCAATCAGAGCCAGAGTTAGCAATATCGGCAAAGCCGAGAAGCAAAAGGCAAGCGCCGCATCTTTCAGTATGACCATGACCTCTGCAATCGTAAGTTCATAGAGGTTTTCCATTCTCACCAGTTGCTGCAGGTAAAAGTCTTTCAGCAGAACGCTCATATATACGATAAACTTGCTGATCATGACAAACGAAACAAGAATCATAACGACACTCACGAGGTCTTTGCTTTGAAACGCATTTCCTTTTTTTCGTTCGTCCTTGCGCTTTTTTGGGGTTGCTTTTTCGGTCTTATTGGATTCGGCCAAGTTGCTAACGCTCCTTTTACATCGTTCCTGTGCTGCTAAAGTACAGCAACACCTCTTCCACCCGTTCCAACATGATATAATTCAGTTTTGAAAGATATTTTACAAGAATCGGTATGATCGTAAAGAGAACGAGGATGCCGATTGCCAGTTTCAATTGCAGATTGATAACAAATACGTTGATATTCGGCACGACTCTCATCAGGATTCCTATCGCAACTTCAAGCGTAATCTCAACAATCATAATCGGCAAGGTCAACTGAATCGCATAAACCAAAATATACGCAAACAATTGTACGATGTAGATTCCGATGGAGGGGTCAATCGCTTCATATCCAATGGGTATGACGTCAAAGGATTTCACCGCAATTGCCAGTAAGTTCATATGGCTGTTTGTCATAAAAAACAACATCGTAAACATAATTGTTATCACATTACCCGAAAAGGATATCTGCGAACTGCTCGTGGGGTCATACATCGAAGCCATTGACATTCCCATTTGCATATCGAGCTGCTCTCCGCCAATATGGAAGATTCCGAGAAACAGTTGGACGACAAAGCCCATTGCATAACCGACCGCAAATTCTTTTATCATTACGAAGATGATCTCGAGCGTACTATAATCGACTACCGGGAGGTTTTGGAATTCAAAAGCCACATGATAGGCAATTCCGAGAGCAAGCCCCGCTTTTACAATGCCCGGTATGGATCGACGGCCCAAGATCGGATTGAAAACGATCACACCGGTAATCCTGCAAAGCACGATTCCGAGAACCATCAAGCTGTTCACATTCAACATCGCCGGCGGCTCCTGTCTGATTTTAGTTTCCGAAAGAGAAAGCACATCATATCGTTGTTGCGATAAACTCAAAAACTCTGTTTACAAGGTCGACCATCTCTTGCAGCATCCAAGCTCCCGTAACAATCAAGACAAGTCCGATTGCAATCAGTTTTGGGACGAAAGTCATCGTTTGTTCGTTGATCGACGTCGCCGCCTGTATGATTGAAATAAAGAGCCCCACGACGATACTCACTGCCAGTACAGGAGCTGCAACAATCAAGCCCGTCATGATCGCGTCTCTGAAAATATCCATAAGCTGCGAGGTACTCAAAGCGCTTCTCCTTTTCAGTTATAGGTCATGATTAAAGTCTTGACCAAAAGGTTCCATCCATCCACGACCACAAAAAGCATCAGCTTAAACGGTAGCGCAATCATGACCGGAGGTAACATAATCATTCCCATGGACATCAGGGTACTCGAAACAATCATATCAATAATCAAGAAGGGAATGTATAAAAGGAACCCAATCAGGAACGCTCGTTTCATTTCACTTGTAACAAAAGCCGGCACGATGACGGAAAGCGGAAGGTCTTTTCCTTCTAATTTTTCAACGTCTTCAATCGTTGACAGCCCTTTGTAAAGATCCATTTCCTGTGTCCCTGTCTGCTTGAGCATAAATTCTTTGATTGGACCGGATGCTCTATCGAGGAATTCATCCGTTGCAATCGTTCCTTCGTTGTAAGGTTGCAAGGCGGTTTCATTTATCACAGTAAATACCGGTGCCATGATAAAGAAAGTGACAAACAGCGCCAAGCCTATCAAAATTTGATTTGGCGGCGTTTGTTGTAAGCCAAGCGCACTTCTCATAAAAGAAAATACGATGATAATCCTTGCAAAGCATGTCATCATCAGCAGTAAAAACGGTGCAAGCGTGATTACCGTCAGAACCATGATGACCTTGACAACATCCGAGCCTTCACCATTGATTGCAATATCAACAGGAGTTGCGCCATAGGCTTGACAGGTACTCGAAACAATCCAGCCTGAAAGAAGCATCGCCAAAAAAGATAATCTCGCCGAAAAAAACGGCTTTTTCGCTGCATTTTTATAAGTGCTGCTCATGGTTGCCGTCCTTTTTAATAAACTGTTTCAATAAAGATTTAAAGCTGCCTGCTTGGACTTCGGGAATCGGTTGATACGGAATGGGGGTGTCCAGTTTTAGCATGATCTGAACAGTCTGTTCTGTAGCTCCGACAACATACTGCGTGCCCTCGATTTCAACAATCAACAATGCTCCGGATTTGCTGACCATTTGTCTGTCGATGATTTTGATATGGCTCCCTTTTGCAAGCG
>JAQUUY010000035.1 GCA_028693645.1 Eubacteriales bacterium
TTTCAAAAAAGATTGCGGCGTTGCATCCGGACACCGTCGTAGTCATCTCGCCGCATTCCGTTTTATATGCGGACTACATTCATATTTCTCCGGGAAAATCCGCATCGGGAAACTTTCGACAGTTCGGCGAGTCCTCGGTTTCGATTACTGCGGACTACGATGAAGAACTTGTTTCAAAAATCACAGAGATGGCAACCAACCAAGGGATTTACGCCGGTCCGATGGGTGAAAAACAAAAGAGCCTCGACCATGGAACCCTTGTCCCTCTCTACTTTATAAATAAAGAATACAGGGATTATAAGCTCGTAAGAATCTCTGTTTCCGGGTTGAGCGCAAAAGAACATTATGAGTTTGGACTCTGCGTGAGGCAGGCCATTGAAACATTGGGAAGAAACGCTGTAATTATTGCCAGCGGAGATCTCTCGCATTGCCTTTCGGATGACGGCCCCTATCATTTCACAGAAGAGGGACCTGCTTTTGATCGCGCAATGGTTGAGGCGATTAAGGACGCTGATTTCCTGCGTTTTCTAAACTTTGAAAACGGCTTTTGCGAACTTGCGGGAGAGTGTGGACTGCGTTCGTTTATCATAATGGCCGGAATCCTTGATGGCTTGGCACTGCAAACGGAATTTCTTTCCTATGAAGCACCCTTTGGTGTCGGTTATGCCGTGGCCGCATTTTCAGTAATCGGAAGCGATGAGCAAAGACGGTTCTTAAAGCGTTTTGTTGAGGAACAAGAAAAAGCGCTTGCTCAAAAAAAAGAGGGGGAAGACGAATTTGTGAGACTTGCGCGTCTTTCTCTTGAGCATTATGTCAAAAATCGTAAATCACTACAAACGAAACCGGAGCTTTCTCCGCAACTGGCACAAAAGAAAGCCGGTGTGTTTGTATCATTAAAAAAAGATGGGAAGTTAAGAGGCTGTATCGGAACGACTTCCCCCACGACAGAAAGTATAGGGGATGAGATCATACAAAACGCTGTGAGCGCCGGCGTTGGAGACCCGCGCTTCGAACCGGTGAACGAGGAAGAACTTCCTTGGCTTGTATATAGCGTCGACGTTTTGGGCGAAGCAGAAGCGATTGACTCAAAAGATTTTCTGGACCCGAGCCGCTATGGAGTCATTGTTGAGAGTGGGCGAAAAAAGGCACTGCTTTTACCGGCCTTGGAAGGAATAAAAACCATCGAGCAACAGCTTTCCGTTGTACTGCAAAAAGCAGGAATCGACCCTGCTGACCCATATTCAATCAGTCGTTTTGAGGTGGTGAGACACAAATGATATCCTGTGAGATTTGTCCCAGACAATGTCGGCTCGAAGACGGCCAGACCGGTTTCTGTGGAGCCCGTGCCAACAGGGACGGGCGCATTGTTTGTGAAAACTATGGGAAAATTACCTCTCTCGCACTCGATCCTATTGAGAAGAAACCGTTGAAGCGATTTTTCCCAAACAGTATGATCTTATCAGTGGGAAGCTATGGTTGCAATTTTCGTTGTCCCTTTTGCCAAAACTATCGAATATCCATGGATTATGGCGATGTTGAAGCTGTCACGATGAGCCCTGCAGAATTGGTCGAACGGGCGGAAAGCATGGTTCCCCTTGGCAACTTGGGATTGGCTTATACCTACAACGAACCGTTAGTCGGTTATGAATTTGTCTTTGATTGTGCTAAGTTGATTAGAGAAAAAGGCCTTAAAAACGTTTTGGTAACAAATGGCTATGTCATGGAAAAACCCTTTGCCGAATTGCTGCCATATCTTGATGCGGCAAACATCGATTTAAAGAGTTATTCCCAAGACTTTTATAAAAAAATCGGCGGAGATCTTGCTGTGGTCAAAAAAACGATTGAAGCCGCCGCAAAAGCAATTCATGTTGAAGTTACGACGCTTATTATTCCCGGAGAAAACGACAGCGAAGAGCAAATGAAAGAGCTTACCTCCTGGCTGGCTTCTGTCGATGATACGATTCCGCTCCACCTTTCGCGATTTTTCCCTTCTTACCATATGCTTGATCGAAATGCTACGTCGGTTGATACGATTGAGCGACTTGCGGAAATTGCCGGAGCTTCCTTGAAGTATGTTTATAAAGGCAATCTATAAATACGGAGACAAAATGAACTTTTTTAAAAAGACAGATCTGCTTATCATAGCGACCATTCTTATCGTCAGTGCGCTATCTTTCGGAATATATCAACTCTTCCTTGGAGGAAGCGCAGCGCGTGCGGAGATCTATTACGAGGGAGAATTGGTGGAATCAATACGCCTTGAACGCGGCGAAGAAAAAGAGTTTTCTGTTCCCGAGGCCCCATCAGTTGTTTTTCATCTTTGGCCGGATTGCACCATTTCTTTTAGTCAATCAGATTGCCCGGATCAGGTCTGTGTCCATGCAGGAAGAATCGGTACGGTGGGTGAATTTGCAGCTTGTCTTCCTAATAAGTTGGTACTCAAAATCGTTTCCGATGGCAAGGATGAAAAAGAGGCACCAGATATCGTGATTGGAAATTGAATCTTGAAAGGTAACTAAATACAATAATGAAAGCAAAAGGAAAATACAAGCATGTTTTCGTGAAGGGGAAAGAAAAAGCGACTCGAAGCAGCAAGACCGAACGAATGGTTTTCACCGGGCTTCTTTTTGCTACGGCTTTGGTGCTCGCGGTCATCGAAGGGATGCTTCCGCCACTTCCCATCCCCGTCCCCGGAGTAAAGTTCGGCTTATCAAATATCGCGGTGATGTACGCTCTTTTTTTCTTGGGAAAAAAGGAAGCGTATTTAATCGTTTTTCTAAAGGCCTTTTTTGTATTCATTACAAGAGGCGCCGTCGCCGCGGGATTAAGTTTCGCGGGAGGGGTTTTGTCCGTTACGGTAATGTTGCTGTTGATTGTTCTATATCGAGAAAAAATATCCTATCTCGTGCTGAGCATTTTTGGTGCAATTTGTCATAATCTGGGACAATTATTAGTGATTGTTTTCCTATATACAGGTATCAACATGTTGGTATATTTGCCGGTGCTGCTCGTTTCCGGAGTGATTGCAGGAATCGTAACGGCAACGTTGCTTCGTTTTGTGCTGCCGGCTTTTCGACGGTTGACATAATTGACTAATTTTATTGAACGATTGAGGTGTGATTTTGAGTAAAAAAATTCTTTGCTTTTTCATGATTGTATTGATAACGGTTTCTCTTTTCGGCTGTGGAAAGCCATCGTTAAATAGGTATGAGGCACAGTATCTGGATGTTTTTGATACGGCGACATTCGTCATCTCTTATAACGACTCACAAGAGACCTTTGATGCACAAACTCGTTTGATACATGAAGAATTGATGAAATACCACAAGTACTATGATATTTATAATGATTATGAGGGTATCAACAACATCAAGACAATAAACGACAATGCGGGAATTGCGCCTGTGAAAGTGGATTCCGCGATTATAGAGTTGCTCTTGTTTGCAAAAAAAATGTATCAGTTAACAGACGGAAAAACAAATGTTGCCCTTGGTTCCGTTTTGAAAATATGGCATCAATATCGCGAAGAGGGACTTGAAGACCCGGCGAAGGCGAAACTGCCATCCTTGCAGGAATTGCAAGACGCCGCTCTTCATACTGACATTAATGACGTGATGATTGACGAAAAGGAAAGTACCGTGTATCTTAAGGATCCCTTGATGAGGCTTGATGTGGGTGCGATTGCAAAGGGTTACGCAACAGAACGAGTCAGTATGTTGGCAAAGGAACAGGGCTTTCAATCGGGACTAATCAGTGTTGGCGGAAATGTTCGTGTGATTGGAATGAAAGGCGATACCGGAGAACTATGGAATGTCGCCGTGCAGAATCCTGACACGGAAAATACCGAGAAGCCTTATTTACACCTTGTCAATATTACCGATCATTCGCTTGTCACAAGCGGAGATTATATTCGGTATTATGTGGTCGACGGAGTGAGATATCATCATATTATCGATCCGGTGACTCTTTATCCCTCAGCATATGCTGTTTCGGTGACGATTGTCTGTAAAGATTCGGGCGTCGCAGATGCTCTATCAACTGCGCTTTTTAACATGTCGTATGAAGAAGGACTTTCTTTGATTGAGGGGATTACGGACACAGAAGCAATGTGGATCCTGCCTTCAGGAGAAGAAAAATTCAGCTCCGGTTTTGAAGAACTCATGACCAAGTAAAGAAAAGGAAATGTGGAAGTGAAAGAAAATTATTCGGTAAAAGGGATGTCTTGTGCCGCTTGTTCTTCCGCGGTGGAAAGAAATGTGGGTCGCCTTAACGGGGTGCACTCCGTTGATGTAAGTCTTCTGCTGAATCGAATGACTGTAGATTACGATGCTTCTTTGATTGATGGAGAAAGTATTCTTTCTGCCGTACAGAAAGCCGGATATCAGGCTTCGCGTTTTGTTGAGAAGCAAGAAGCGAACGCTGTGAAAGAGGACCCGACAAAAAATGATTTGAAAGAGTACCAAAAACGCGTGCTCTTTTCGGTTTCTTTTTTACTCCCCCTTTTGTATTTCTCCATGGGGTCTATGCTTGGAATCCCTCTACCTGCTATCTTGACAGGTACAAATAATGCTTCCGGTTTAGGGCTCCTGCAGTTTCTTCTTCTCTTGCCCATCTTATTTGTAAATCGGAAATACTATATCGTCGGGTTTCGCGCGCTGGCTTATCGGTCGCCGAATATGGATTCTTTAATCGCGGTGGGTTCTTTTGCTGCTGTCGCTTATGGCATTTTTGCATTGTTTCGGATCGGGTACGGTCTTGGAAACGGAGAGCACCATCTTGCCGCGCATTATGCCATGGAACTTTATTTTGAATCGGCGGGAACGATACTGACGCTTGTTACGCTGGGGAAATATTTTGAAATACGAGCAAGAGGGAAGACGACAGAGGCAATATCAAAGCTTCTTGATCTCGCGCCGAAAACAGCGATCGTAATCAGAGACGAAACGGAAGAAGAAATTCCTACAGAAGAAATTCGAGAAGGAGATATCCTAGTCATCAAACCCGGTGAAGCGATTCCGGTCGATGGGTCGATTGTTTGGGGAAGGGGTCTTCTCGATCAAGCCGCGTTGACAGGAGAAAGCATTCCGGTCGAAAAAGCAGAAGGGGATCAAGTTCTTGCTGCGAGCATCAATAAAACGGGATCCTTTCGTATGAAAGCAGAACGTGTCGGCAATCATACGACGCTGGGGCAAATCATTGAGCTGGTCTCGGAAGCGGCCTCACAAAAGGCGCCCATTTCAAGACTCGCTGATAGGATTAGCCGGATTTTTGTACCGGTTGTGATTGCTATTTCTTTTGTGTCTTCTCTCCTTTGGTTAATAAACGGGAGCACGGTGGAATTTGCGCTAATGATTGGCATTGCCGTTCTTGTCATTTCCTGCCCCTGTGCGCTGGGGCTCGCAACGCCGCTTGCCATTATGGTCGGAACCGGAAAGGGTGCGGCAAATGGAATTCTTATTAAAACTCCGGAAGCTCTTGAAATCACAAAATCAATTGACACTGTTGTTTTAGATAAGACGGGGACGTTGACGGAAGGTGCGCCGGTTCTTACTGATCTCATCCCTACAAAAGGGTTTAGCGAAGAGGAACTGCTTTTGCTGGCTGCATCCATAGAGTTACTTTCAGAACATCCTCTTGCGCAGGCGATTCTCAAAAGAGCAAAGGAAATGGGGCTAACCCTTCTCGCTGCAGAGGAATTTCGATTGGAACAAGGTGGAATCAGTGCAGAGCTTGAAGGCCAAAGATACTATATTGGTAATCGAAAACTGATGACGGCGATTGACGCCGGTGAAGCAGATGAGGAATTTGAAAGAGCCTATAATCGATTTGCGCAAGAAGCGAAAACGCCGTTGCTTCTTGGAAAGGAAGGAAGTTTCCTTGGAATTATTGCTGCTGCAGACCCTGTAAAGAGTGACAGCGCAGAAGCCGTTGCATTACTTCTTGCGATGGGTCTCAATGTGGTCATGCTGACAGGAGACAATGAAGCTACAGCGGAAGCAATTCGAAAGAAACTGGGGATTCCCATGATGATAGCGGGAGTACTCCCTACAGAAAAAGAAAAAGAAATTCGTCGATTGATGGACGAGGGGCGAAACGTTGCTATGGTAGGGGACGGAATCAATGATGCGCCGGCTCTTGTGCGCGCGCAAGTTGGGATTGCTGTCGGCGCCGGAACAGATATTGCAATTGATGCGGCTGATATTGTACTAATGAAGAGTAGTCTGATGGACGTCGTAACGGCAATCGAACTCTCTCGGGCAACGATACGAAATATAAAACAGAATCTTTTCTGGGCTTTTTTTTACAACTGTCTTGGGATACCACTTGCGGCAGGCGTCTTTTACCCTGCCTTTGCGTGGAAGCTCGATCCCATGATTGCCGCCGCCGCCATGAGCATGAGTTCCTTGTTTGTTGTTTTTAATGCGCTGCGTCTGCGCGCGTTTCAAGCCGAAAAAAGTAGCATGTCGCTTGGCATAAAAAGAAAGGAGTCCGAGGAAATGAACCGTGAAACAGAAAGGATTATGAAAATCGAAGGGATGACTTGCGGCCATTGCAGCGCAAGAGTCGAAAAAGCCTTGAATGCGATTGAGGGCGTAAAAGCAACGGTGAATCTGACAGAAAAAACGGCGAGGGTAGTGTCTGAAAAAGAAATCAGTGACGAAAGATTAAGAGAGGCCGTGACAGAACAAGGGTATTCCGTTCTATCGATTGAGTGAGCGCGGGGAAATGCTTGCATCTTTTCCGTAAATCAGTGTACAATAAACCCAATAGCCTTAACGTAAAACAAATGAATCAAGGAGGAACTGTTGATGAAATGCCCATTTTGTGAAGCCACGGACACCCGAGTCATTGATTCTCGACCTACAGAAGAAGGTCATGCAATCAGACGTCGCCGAGAATGTGATCATTGCGGAAAGCGGTTCACCACCTACGAGAAGATTGAAGAAGTCTTGTTTATGGTCGTTAAAAAAGATGGGAGAAGAGAAGCCTTTGATCGAAATAAGGTACTCAACGGAATCATAAAAGCTTGCGAGAAGCGACCCGTACCCATGGCTGATATTGAAAAAATCGTTACGGAAATCGAACGCGGTTTAAATAATATGATGGAAAAAGAAGTCGAAAGCAATGTTGTCGGTGAGATTATCATGGACCACTTGAAAGACCTTGATGAAGTGGCTTATGTCAGATTCGCATCGGTTTACCGTCAGTTTAAAGATGTTAACACCTTTGTGGCCGAAATTGAAAAGCTATTAGACAACGGAAAGGGAAAACGATAGATGAATGAAGTGTTTCAGGTGGCGATTGATGGGCCTTCGGGCGCAGGAAAGAGCACTATTGCGAAAAAAGTAGCAGTTTCATTAGGCCTTGACTATATAGACACCGGGGCGATGTATCGCGCGGTAGCGTGGAAAATGCTCAATGAAGGAATCGGGCTTTCTGATAGAACCCTGCTTTCTGAAATGCTTGAACGAACAGATATCGATTTTGTAAAAGGAGATATTCTTCTTGACGGAGAGATTGTAAATGATCGCATTCGCACGCCGGAAGTGTCAAAAATGGCGTCCGATTCTTCGGCTTTCCCTGAGGTGCGCGAAAAGCTTGTAGCACTTCAACGAAATATGGGACAGTCAAAATGTGTCATTATGGATGGCCGAGACATCGGAACGAATGTCTTCCCGGCAGCCCGGTACAAATTTTTCCTGACAGCTTCTGTTGCGGAACGCGCAAAAAGAAGGTGGCTTGAGCTGACACAAAAGGGAGAGCAGATTACTCTTGAAAAGGTCGAAGAAGACATCGCCGCGAGGGACCATAATGACAGTACTCGAGAGTTGAATCCTCTGAAAAAAGCCGAAGATGCCGTCGAGGTCGATACGACGGCAATGAATATCGAAGAAGTCACAACTTTGATTTTAAATCAAATTCAGAAATAGAAAACGGATTGCTCCACTGCTTAGCATGTTGCCCCAGATTGTTGGCGACAGACTCTTGGCAGTGGATTTTTCATTTTTGTTTTCATGCTAAAATTCATGTGTTATAATTTTTTCTGTGAATGATATGAAAAATAACGTATCTTTTATAAAATAATACAAGAAAGAGGAAAACGAATGTTCAAAGATGTAGCACAGCTTAAAAGTTATTGCGACGAAAATAATATCCAAATGATTGATTTTAAAATGATCGATCTTTTCGGCAGGTGGCGTCATTTGACAATCCCCGCAGGTCGATTCAATGAAGATACCATGAAACGAGGGATTGGATTTGACGGGTCAAATTATGGTTATGCGCCGGTCGAAAAAAGCGACATGGTATTTATTCCGGATCTAAGCACTGCAATTTTAGAACCTTTTTCAGAAATACGTACCATCTCGATGATTGGTGACGTTTTTATCACCGACGATCCTCCCAGACCTTTTGACCAATATCCGAGAGCGGTTGCTCAGCGTGCGGAACAATACATGAAATCACTTGGCATTGCCGATGTGATGAAAACAGGACCGGAATTTGAATTTTATGTTTTTGACCATATCAGCTTTGAAACAAAGCCAAATCGCATCTCGGTCAATATTGATGCAGAACAAGCAGAATGGAACACCGGAAACGACGACTATAATCTGGGTTACAAAATCCCACATCATGGAGGCTATCACATGACGCCTCCCATGGATATTCTTTATAATCTCAGAAGCGAAATGTGCATGCTTTTAGAGGAACGTGGCGTTGCCATCAAATATCATCATCACGAAGTCGGCGGCCCCGGGCAGCTTGAAATCGAAGTGGAACCAGGTCCGATGTGCGAAATGGCTGACAAGACGATGCTGATAAAATACATCATTAAAAATGCGGCCTTCAATGCAGAAAAGACAGCAACGTTCATGCCGAAGCCGCTCTACGGAGAGGCCGGTAACGGAATGCATGTTCACATGCATTTGTTTAAGGATGGAAAGCCGATTTTCTACGACGAAAAAGGGTATTCCGGGTTGAGCCAGACAGCACTATATTTTATAGGGGGACTTTTAAAACATGCCAGAGCCCTTTGCGCTTTGACCGATCCCAGTACCAACTCCTATAAGCGCCTCGTTCCCGGATACGAAGCGCCGGTCAGCATTTGTTACGCAACAGCAAACCGCAGCGCAGTCATTCGCGTTCCGGATTATGCGAAAGCCCCCGACCAGAAGCGCTTTGAAATAAGAAACCCTGATGCTACTTGCAATCCCTACTACGCATATGCAGCAATTCTTATGGCGGGTCTTGATGGAATTGAAAACAAAATCGATCCCGTGGCAGAAGGTTTTGGACCTTATGATATCAATCTTTACACGCTCCCCAAGGAAGAGCAGGAAAAGATCAAACCGTTGCCATTCTCGCTCGAAGAAGCGCTTGATGCCCTTGAGGGCGACAATGAATTCCTGACAAAAGACGGTGTTTTCCCGAAACGTCTTCTGGAAATCTGGATTGAGAAAAAACGTGCGGAAGCGAAGTCTATCGCTTCAATCCCGCATCCGGCTGAATTCGGTCTTTATTACGACCTGTAATAAACGTGGCCGCTGGCGTAAACCCGTCAGTAGCTTAAAATAAAAAAAGTTGGGGCAACCAAGTGGAGGCCCCAACATTTTTTTATAGAATCTAAAGTTCGTGGATGAAAAGGCCACTGCCAAGTTTCGGCTCAAACCAAGTTGATTTTGGCGGCATAATCATATCCTGGTCGGAAATGCGCATTAGGTCTTCGACCGAAACGGGATAAATAGCAAAGGCAACTTCCATATCAAGGGAAACTCTTCGCTCAAGTTCGGTCAAGCCTCGGATGCCACCCACAAAATCGATGCGATGATCTGTTCGCGGATCTTCAATTCCGAGCAGGGGTGAAAGAACATGATCTTGCAGAATGGAAACATCAAGACCCTGAACCGGATTTTCTGAGAGTAAGTGTTCCTTTGCGCGCAGTTTGTACCAGCTCCCGGAAAGGTACATTGCAAAGATGTGCTTTGCTTCGGGTCGATAAGGAGCAGCCCCCATTTTTTCTATGGTGAAGAGCTCTTCCAGTTTCAAAAGGAATTCATTCGGGGTGTATCCGTTTAGATCACGAACGACTCTGTTGTAGTCAAAAATCTTCAGCTCGCTGTCAGGGAAAATGACAGCCATAAAAAAGTTGAATTCTTCCGTGCCGTCATAGTTCGGGTTTTCTTCTCTTCTCTTCAGACCAACTTTCGCGGCAGATGCAGAACGATGGTGGCCATCGGCAATATATAGAGCGGGTATTTTTTCGAAATCATCAACGAGTTGCCGAATCAGGTCTTCTTCGGCAATCAACCAAAGCGTGTGGCCGATTCCATCAGGAGTCACCAAGTCATAGACGGGAGCATCGTTATTTTTAATCCGATCCATCAGTGCGGAAATCTCAGCATTACTATGGTAGGTCAGAAAGACCGGTTCCGTGTTTGCGTTACAAACATCGAAGTGATTGATGCGGTCGAGCTCCTTTTCGACGCGGGTGAGTTCATGCTTTTTTATGATGTTGTTTTTGTATTCGTCAATGGATACGCAAGCAACGAGGCCTGTTTGTGTGCGGCCGTCCATGGTTTGACGATATAGGTAAAACATAGGTTTGTTTTCGCGAAGAAGAGTGCCGTCGGAAAGTCGTGCGGCAAGGTTCTCTTTTGCCTTTTTGTAGACATCTGGTGAGTAAGGATCCGTGCTATCAGGAAGATCAATCTCCGCGCGTGTGATATGCAGGAAACTGTATTCATTTCCTTCAGCCATAGAAGCTGCTTCCTTGCGGTTCATGACATCATAGGGAAGAGCGATTGTTTTTTTCGCATATTGTGCGGCGGGTCTCAGCGCCGAAAAAGGTCTAATTGTAGCCATAGTAGATTCCTTTCTGTTTTTCGGGATCTCGCTCAAAATCAGCGAAATCGAAAAGATTATTTTCTTACTGATTATACCATAAAAACAAACACTTACGATATCTCAAATATAAGAGCAATTTTTTATTTTCTTACTGTATTTTAGGACTTTCGTATGATAAAATAACGTGATACTATAGAAACACAGTAAATGGAAAAATCTACTGGTCGAAAAATGATACAAGGGGATCAAAAAGGAAACTGTGATGTGGAGAT
>JAQUUY010000036.1 GCA_028693645.1 Eubacteriales bacterium
GAGATGAAAACGGAAATCAGCAAAAAGAAAGCGCTTTCCTTGCTTCAACTTATTGAAGAAACATTTCTCGATTTGGTCTTCCCCGGCAATATCTATTGCATTTGCTGCGGCAAACCGATTGATAATACTGCCCTTTATTCTGTCTGCCCCTCCTGCGTCAGACGATTGTCCTGGGTGGATCGAGATTTCTGTGAGCACTGTGGAAAGCCATTGAGTCTGTATTCCGATGACGGAATCTGTGAGGATTGCAAAAACGAAAGCAGAGTTTTCGAACGAGGGTCTACCTGCCTGCGTTATGGGTATATAGAAAGAGATTTAATTCATGACTTGAAGTATAAGGAAAAGCCTTACTTGGCAAAACACTTTGGGGTTTTGATGTATGAACGTTTGTTGGTCGAAGGAATAGAGGAAGATCTTATCGTATCCGTTCCGATGAACCGAAAAAAAGAAACAAAAAGAGGGTATAATCAAGCGGAGCTATTAGCAAAAGCAATCGCGCGGCAATCGGGGAAACCTTGGGTACCGCATTTGCTTGAAAGGTTGAAAGATACGACTCCGATGAGTCATCTTGGAGCTGTGGAACGCCGTGAGAACATCCGCGGAGCCTTTGGTATTAAAAAAGAAAAAGTGCCTTTGATTGACCATAAATCAATTCTTCTCGTTGATGATGTATTCACGACGGGGAGCACGGCAGATGCCTGTGCAGAAGTTCTTCTTTCTGCCGGTGCAAACTCTGTGTCGGTCATCACTTTTGCGGCGGGAGTTGACCTTCCGACAAAAATCAAATAATGGAATCGCTTGGGTCTGTGGTTGAAAGTCCATGCCAGTTACGGGCAAAAGGACCCACGTAAGCTGTCTGCATAAGCAGCAGTGATCATGGCGTAGCTAGATGTAAGACCTGTCGGTCTCCTTCGGGAGGAATAAAGCCGGCCGGCGTATGTGGGGGCAAAGACCAGGTCAGCCGAGCGATTCCATTATTTGATTTTATCCCTCCAAAGATGAGCTTGCTATATAGTTTTCCACAGGAAGAAAAAATGAAAAAAAATTTTATTTCGACGCAAACGAAAAAACAAAGTGAATTGTTATACAATCCGTACAATTGTTCAAAACAGATGGTTTAAGACCGCATGTGAATTGATTAACTAAATATTTACGCATAATCATACATGAAAAAAGTATCCACACCACAAAGGTTGAGTTTTCAATTATGCACAGAGTTATCCACAGTATCAACAAGTGATGAATGAAGATAAAAAAACGTTAAAAACAGCGAATATCAAGTGAATAAAATTAAGTCAAGAGATTTATTTTTTGAATTATGATTGAATATATTTTTTAAAGGGAAAATAAAGGTATGGCATAAGTTTTGTAGTATACATCAACAAAGTTAATTTTCGATCACAGAAGGGGGAATTAGCATGAAGGTTATTATCACGAGCAAGAATTTCAGCGCAACCGACCACCTCAAAGATGCTATTGAATCAAAGTTTGAAAAACTAGGCAAATACTTCTCGCAAGATATTATCGTAAATGTGACACTGACCATTGAGAAAGAAAGGCAGAAAATTGAAGCCACAATCAACGCCAAAGGAACTATTTTCCGTGCAGAGAACGTGACAAATGATATGTACACCGGGATTGATGGTGTTGTTGACAAATTATCCACGCAGATGTCTCGCTTCAAGACAAAGCTCCAGCGGAAACACAAAGACCACAAGGAATTTATCTTTGCGGATCTTCCGGAGATTGCGGAAGCAGAAAGCAATGAGGTTCAGATCGCAAGAAGAAAGACCTTTGATGTCATGCCGATGTCTGTGGATGAGGCCGTCATGCAAATGGAGTTGTTAGAGCACACTTTTTACATTTTCTCAAACATGGAAACGGAATCGATTGCCGTTGTT
Source organism: Eubacteriales bacterium (assembly GCA_028693645.1). GTDB lineage: Bacteria > Bacillota > Clostridia > Peptostreptococcales > Anaerovoracaceae > STD2-154. Next base: position 1,902 of record JAQUUY010000036.1, read on the forward strand.
TACAAGAGAAAAGACGGGACTTATGGTCTCCTCGAACCCAATTATTAATCAAAGCTTTGTTTTGCGAACCGGAGAGGCAATCCTCTCCGGTTTTTTATTGTACACTTTATGGGATTTGTATTGAATTTTGAGCATTATTTGGTTACAATAAAATGGTAACTCAAAAAGGGGAGAAGCTAATGTCTGAGATGGTTTCAAATATCGTATCAGGGTTTAGAATCACGGACGTCATCGATGTGGCGATCGTGGCTTTTGTTGTGTACAAAATCCTTTGTTTTATTAAAGAAACAAGAGCGGTACAGCTCGTTAAAGGCTTGCTGTTTCTTGTCGCAGCGACGTTTGCGTCTCAAGTGTTCAATTTGCACACCCTTAATTGGATTTTGGAAGGAACGCTGACATTGGGTGTCATCGCTCTTATTATTGTATTTCAGCCGGAACTGCGAAGAGGTCTTGAATACATCGGACGAAGCAAATTTATCAAAAAGCAGTTTGGTGAAATCAACAAGGATCGTGCGAAACAAATCACATCTACGATTATACGTGCGGTCGATTTCTTTTCCACGAATAAAATCGGAGCGTTGATTGTGATGGAGAGAGAAACCTCTCTGACGGACATCATTGAATCCGGAACGAAGCTTGATGCAGAAATTTCCGAAGAACTTCTCGGCGCCATTTTTTATGAAGGTGCGCCGCTTCATGACGGAGCGATGATTGTCAGAGGTGATCGTGTCATCGCTGCCGGTTGTGTGCTTCCGCTTACCCAAAACCGAACTTTGAGCAAAGACTTGGGAACCAGGCATCGCGCAGGAATCGGAATCACAGAACATTCAGATGCAATCGTCCTGATTATTTCAGAGGAGACCGGTATCATTTCTCTTGCAACGGATGGACAACTTTCACGTTTCCTTGATTTGAAAACGGTAGAAAAAACACTCCTCAGCATCTACCTTAATCAGCTCCCAGCTGACGGCAACGTTGGCTTCCTGCTCAAACTTTTCAGGAGGAGGGGCAAGACAAATGAGGAATAAAGCGACTCAAAAGAATACATCAAGTCCAGAGAAAGAAAAGACAATCAATATCATTCTTGCGGTTGTGATTGCGCTCATTTTGTGGGCCTATGTGATTGGAGAAGTGAACCCGACCACGACACAAGTAATCGATAATGTTTCGGTAGAACTTCTCAATGTGCAGTCTCTGACTTCAAGGGAACTTGCAGTTTCCGGCGATTCTGATTTTACCGTTGATGTCGTCATTCAGGGGACACGTGCAGATATTGCGGCGATGGACAGAGATGAAATCGTGGCTGAAGCAGATCTCTTTGGTTGGAGCGAAGGGCAAAACAGGGTTCCGGTGACCGTTACCGTCCCCGAAGATGTAGAATTAGTTGAAGTAAGATCTGACAAAATCGATGTGAAGATAGAACGCTTGGTTGCAGTGAGCAAAGTGGTCGAAATTTCCTACACCGGCGTGCTCCCTGAGACCCAAGAAGTCGGCGCGGTTGAAATCAAGCCCGAACAGATCGAAGTGACAGGAGCGAAATCTGACGTTTCGAGGGTTCAAAAAATCAGAGTTACTGTGCCGATGGAAAAACTTTCGGCAGAGGGTGCGACGGTACAGGCGGAGGTTCTTCCGGTTGACCGAGAAGGTTTTGCTGTCGAAAGTGTAAACCTCTCTGCGGATTATGTTGATGTTTTCGCGAAGATATATACGCTCAAAGAGGTTGCTCTTGAAGTGAGTTTTGTCGGAGATCCAGGTAACGGTTATGGAGCAGAAACAAAAGTGCCGAATACAATCTGGATCAAGGGAACAAAAGAAGCAATCAAAAATATCCAAAAAGTATCCACCCAAGACGTCGATCTTGGAGGAATGACGACAGACGGTAACGTCGGACTTACCGTCCTTCTTCCTGACGACGTTGAACTTGCTTCAAGCAATAAACAACTGAGTGCAGGAATATCAATCATAGAGGTCAGTTCAAAGACCTTCACCTTTATGGCCGATCAGATTTTGATTGAAGGCCTGACCAAAGGGAAAAGTGTTGATATGGACAATGCCACAATTACTGTTATGCTTTCTGCAAAGAAAGGGACTTTGGGAAGCATTTCAGCAGACAATATTAAACTTTATATTGATGTCACCGACCTTCCCGTCGGTGAACAAACGGCGAAAATTCACGTGGAGTCTACGGCAACGCTTCAATCAGTGAAAGTGACTCCCGAGCAAATCAAAATCAAGGTTAGCAACGCCGATACAGAATAGGAGAATACTAGTATGAGCAGACTGTTCGGAACGGACGGAGTGAGAGGGGTGGCCAACGCGGAATTGACACCCGAGTTGGCCTTTAATCTGGGGAAAGCCGGAGCCTATGTGCTTAGTAAGAATAAAAAACGCCCGATTGTATTGATTGGCAAAGACACCCGTATTTCGGGAGATATGCTCGAAGATGCTATCAGCGCAGGCATCCTTGCGGTCGGAGGAAATGTTGTGAAAGTTGGCGTGTTGCCTACACCTGCAATCGCTTATCTTGTACGTAGCATGAAAGCGAGTGCGGGAATCATGATTTCTGCTTCGCATAATACCTTTGAATACAACGGAATCAAGTTTTTCAATGAAAACGGCTTTAAACTCGATGACGATATTGAAGATCAAATTGAGGACATTATTGTTCGAAATATCGATGTCAACAGCCACATTACAGGAGAACGATTAGGACGTTGCATTGAAGCGGAAAACGATGCCGCCGATGCCTACGCAGAATTTTTAAAGAAAACCATTGATACAGATTTGTCTGGTCTGAAAATTGTAATCGACTGTGCAAATGGGTCGGCTTGCAAAGTATCCGAGAAGGTTTTTTCGGATCTTGGGGTCTCTGTTTCGGTCATTGCAAATGAACCCGATGGAATGAACATCAATCACAACTGCGGCTCGACGCATCCCGAAGAACTGCAAAAGCGTGTCTTGTCTGAAAAGGCGGATATCGGACTTGCGTTTGACGGAGATGCGGATCGCCTGATTGCCGTTGATGAAAAAGGTCGCTTGGTCGATGGAGATAAAACGATATTTATTTGTGCGAAGATGCTCAAACAGACGAATGCACTCGTTGATGACAAAGTGACCGTAACGGTCATGAGCAACCTCGGCTTTCACAAAGCAATTGAAGCGATTGGTGCCGTTACGGATGTGACGCAGGTTGGCGATCGCTATGTTTTGGAAAGCATGTTAAAAACGGGATCGGTAATCGGAGGAGAGCAGTCAGGACATATCATTTTTTTGAATCACGGAACGACCGGAGATGGCATCTTATCGGCATTGCAACTGCTTAAGGCCTACAAGCTTTCCGGCCAAAAGATGTCTGAACTTGCAGATGAGATTACAATTTATCCGCAGGTCTTAATCAACGCAAAAATTTTAAATGAGAATAAAAGAAAATACGAGAAAGATCCTGAAATTTCAAAAGAAATCAAACGGATTGAAGAATTGATCGCAGGAGAAGGACGTGTCTTAATTCGGCCATCCGGCACAGAACCGCTTGTCCGCGTGATGATTGAGGGAAAAGACATCAATCATATCAGAGAACTTGCAGAAGGTTTGGCAGCGCTAATCACTAAAAAAATGGGATAGGAGACTAATATGTGTGGAATCGTAGGATTTATCGGTACATCAAATGCAAAAAACATTATTATTGACGGCCTAAAAAAGTTGGAATATAGGGGGTATGATTCTTCTGGAATCGCACTGTTCCAAAACGGCGGCTTGAAAATCAAAAAAACCATCGGGAGAATTGCCAATCTTGAGAACGCGATGCTCGGCGGTGATTATGAAAGCCCCGGAGGCATTGGACATACACGCTGGGCAACCCATGGAGCCCCTTCGGATGTCAATGCACATCCTCATAGCAATATGGCGGGCACGATTGCGGTCGTTCATAACGGAATCATTGAGAACTATGTGGAACTGAGGGAGTGGTTGACAAAAGAACATGGGGTCATCTTTCTCTCTGAAACAGATACGGAAGTCATTGCCCATCTAATCAGCTTATACTATGAAAACGATTTGGTCGATGCCGTCTATAAAGCTGTTGCTAAAATGCGTGGTGCTTATGCAATCGGTGCGATTGCGGCAAACGAACCGGATAAGATTGTCGCAGTTCGAAAAGACAGTCCGCTCGTTGTCGGTCTTGGAGAAGATTGCAATTTTATTGCTTCTGATATTCCCGCCTTGCTCAAGTATGTAAGAAAAGTTTACTTGATTGAAAACAACGAAACAGTTATTTTGACGAAAAACGATGTAAAGATTTTCGATAAAGACAGAAATGAAATCAAAAGAGATGTTTTTCATGTGACTTGGGATGCCGTTGAAGCAGAAAAAGACGGCTATGATCATTTTATGCTCAAGGAGATTCATGAGCAACCGAAGTGCATTGAAGAGACGTTGTCACGGAGATTAACTGCGGACGGGAAAATCGTTCTTGATGGCATCAGTATGACGAAAGAAGATATCGAGTCCTTCAATAAGGTCTGTATCGTTGCCTGCGGGACGGCATATCACGCAGGACTTGTCGGGAAAACAGTGATTGAAAAATTTGCAAAAATACCGGTCGAGGTCGATGTGGCTTCGGAGTTCCGCTATCGCGACCCCTTTGTTGATGACAAGACCCTTTTTATTGCCATCAGCCAGTCGGGAGAAACATTAGATACCCTGGCTGCACTTAGGGAAGCCAAAAGGCGTGGTGCCCGCGTACTGTCGGTCGTAAACGTTGTAGGAAGCTCCGTATCTCGTGAATCAGATGATGTTTTTTACACTTGGGCCGGTCCCGAAATTGCAGTAGCTTCTACAAAGGCTTACACGACACAGTTAGTCTGTATGTATTTAATTGCTTTATACATGGGACTTACAAAGGGCTCTCTCGATCGAGAGGAATTTGATCGTGTCATCACTGAGTTGAAAGCGATTCCCGAGAAACTGAAAACTCTTTTAACGAAAGAACCCGTCATTGCCGATTTGGCAAAAACATTCTACAAGACAGAGCAGGTCTTTTTTATCGGAAGAGGTGTCGATGTCGGTGTCTCTTATGAAGGCTCTTTAAAACTAAAAGAAATTTCCTACATCAATTCTTTCGCTGTCGCGGCAGGAGAACTAAAGCATGGAACGATTGCTCTAATCGAACAGGGGACCTTGGTCATTGCGCTTGCGACACAGGATGCACTATATGAAAAAATGGTTTCGAATGTCCAAGAAGTAAAAGCGAGAGGCGCGGTCGTCATCGGTTTTGCGAAAGAAGGAAATCAAGCGATTGAAAACCAAGCAGACAAGGTATTCTATATTCCTGAATGCCGCGACGAGATTTCGCCGTTGCTTTCTGTCGTGCCCCTTCAAATGTTGGCTTACTATATTGCAAAACTTAGAGGTTGTGATATCGATAAGCCGAAGAACCTTGCAAAATCAGTTACGGTTGAATAACCGAAACGTAGGAAGGATCAAATGATGAACAGAAAGAAGAACGCAGTAGGACTCGTATTGCTTATGCTTATCACCATGTTTCTTATGGGTTGCGGAGAAGTTATAACCGAGCCGGAAGAACCTACCATGGTCAGTGAGGAATTCACTTTGTATTACGCGAGCAAAGAATACGAGGAAACCGGTGACGAGAACCTACCAAAATTGATCGCCGAAGTGCGAACGATAGAATATGAGAAAGACAGCAATCCCGGCATCGCGATGCTTAACGAACTAAAAAAACCAGAGAAAGACGGCAGCGGTACTGCGATAAAAGAAGGCATCATTTTTCTTGATGTAAGAAATGCCGAAGAGGATGATATTACGGTCGTGGTTGACCTTTCGAGCGAAGGTTTATCCGGAGGATCGTTAGAGGAGACCCTCTTTATTGATCAGATTGTGCAGACCATTTTGAATAATCGGGCCTATTTTACTTCCGAGAACAAGTCGGTCGAGCAAGTCCAATTTTTAGTCGATGGACAAGTGACGGAAAGCCTAATGGGGCATATCGACGCAACGGAGCCATTTACAGAGGGCTTCTGATTCTCCTGGGTCAATGAGAAAACAGCTATCAAATGTACAGGAAGAGGTTGCGATGAAAGACAGTAAGCCATATTTCAGAGGTTGTCTCCTTGGTGGTGCCATAGGAGATGCTTTGGGATATCCGGTCGAATTTTTGACACTGGAAGAAATTAAGAAAGTCTACGGAAAAGATGGGATAAAAATCCTTCAAATCAATGAAGCCTCCGGCAAAGCATTGATTTCTGACGACACTCAAATGACGGTATTTACAGCAGACGGGCTTGTTTGGGCAGATAAAAAAGCAAAGACAAAAGGAATTTACGGCTATGTTCCTTGCGTATTTTATGCCTACCAAAAATGGTATTTTACTCAGACAGGACATTTCGCCGATAAAAAATATGAATTTCTCCGAGATGGAGAAGTGTTCCATTGGGAAGAACTTTTCGCACGCAGGACACCCGGAGAATCGATACTGGAAGCTTTGGCGGGGAGTATCAATGGTAAATACGGGACAATCAAGAATCGGATCAACAACAGTAAGGGGTATGGAGCTGTTGTGAGATCGGCACCGATAGGAATGTATTTCTTCAGGGATCCTAAAATGGCGTTCAAGATTAGCTGCGAAGTGGCTGCGCTCACACATGGCCATTCCGATGCGTTCCTGTCCGCGGGTTATCTGGCTTGCCTAATGGCTTATGTCTTTGAGGGACTACCTCTTGAAGAAGCAGTAGCGGCTGCGCGAGCTGTGTTGAAAAAGCAAAAAAACAGTGAAGTCGTTGAAAGTGCTTTGGAAAAAGCAGTCTTTCTTGCTTCCTCGGGAATCGATTCCGAAGAAGCTTTGCCGCGCATCGGAGAAGGTTGGGTCGCAGAAGAAGCATTGGCTATGGCGGTTTATTGTGCCTTGATGCATCCGAATGATTTTGAAAAAGGGATTGCGATGGCGGCCAATCAGAACGGAAACAGCAATGGCGCAGCAGCGATTTGCGGGAGTATTCTTGGAGGATACCTCGGAAGTCTTGAGATTCCCTATGAATGGATTAAAAATGTTGAGTTATCAGATCTCATGCTACACGGAGCGGATAAACTGCTCGAAGCCGTAAAATAGACGGCATGGAGGATCAAAATGAAAAACTATGAAGTTAGAGATCTAAAACTTGCACCTTCCGGTAGGCAAAAGATTGAATGGGTCAAAGCGCATATGCCCCTACTCCGAGGCTTGCAGGAAGAATTTGAACACGACAAACCCTTTGAAGGGATAAAAATATCTTTGTCTATTCATCTTGAAGCAAAGACAGCCTATCTTTGTGAAGTCCTTGCAGCGGGTGGCGCAAAAATGTCTGTGACAGGAAGCAATGTTCTTTCGACGCAGGATGATGTTGCGGCGGCGCTTGCAGTGACAGGGATGCATGTCTATGCTTATCATCAGGCAACTGCCGAAGAGTATAATAAGCACATTGAAATGGTGCTCGAACAAAAACCGAATATTATCATCGATGACGGGGGAGACCTTGTCAGCCTATTACATACCAAAAGGCCTGATCTCGCAACGGAAGTCTGGGGTGGTTGTGAAGAAACAACAACCGGTATTTTGAGACTAAAAGCGATGGAACGGGAGGGCATACTAAAATTCCCAATGGTTGCCGTAAATGATGCAAAATGCAAACATTTCTTTGATAACCGTTACGGAACCGGACAATCGACGTGGGACAGCATTATGCGAAATACGAATCTTATCATAGCCGGAAAGCGTATTGTTGTTGCCGGTTATGGCTGGTGCGGAAAAGGGATTGCAATGAGAGCGAAAGCGCTGGGCGCTCGCGTGACGGTTACGGAAATCGACCCGGTCGCGGCAATCGAAGCAATCATGGATGGCTTTGATGTGATGACGATGGAAAAAGCTGCAGGCAGCGGAGATATTTTTGTATCTGCCACCGGAAACAAAAAAGTCATCACCGTTCAGCACATGCTTACGATGAAAGAAGGCGCAATCCTTTGCAATGCAGGACATTTTAATGTCGAGGTCGACATGCCGGGTCTGGAAGCTGCAGCTGCTGACAAAAAAGAACTCAGAAAAAACATCGGAGGTTATCAGCTCCCAAACGGAAAATGGATCTGTGTGATTGCAGAGGGACGCTTGGTCAACATTGCTGCGGCTGATGGACATCCTGCTGAAATCATGGATCTGAGTTTTGCGGTGCAGTGCCTTTCGGCGCTCTATATCAAAAATAATAAAGGGAAACTTGAGAATAAAGTCGTCGATGTATCTGCAGAAACAGATGATATCATTGCCAGAAGGCTCTTGTCCGCGTGGGGACTTCCCATTGATACCTTGAGTCAAGAACAGCATGAATATTTAAATAGCTGGAACATCGAATGAAGCAAAGCCCATCAATGGTTTTCGGACATAGAAAGGGGCCAAAATGAAATTTGCAAGCAGAATGTCACGAATTAAGGACAGGGAGCTTTTGTCTCTTATGGAGCTTTCTGATGCAAAAGATATCATTTCTTTTTCCGGAGGATTTCCTTCTGCGGACAGTTATCCGATTGAGGAAATCAAAGATTCGTTTTATCAGGTCTTGGAAAACGATGCAAGCGGTGCACTCAGCTATAGTTCTACCAGTGGATTTTTGCTTTTGCGTGAACAGATTGCAGAACGCATGAAACGGCATTTCGACGTGTCTTTTCGTGCGGATCAGATTATCATAACGAGCGGTTCGCAACAGGCGCTTGATATGTCGGGTCTTTTGCTGATTGATAAGGATGATGTTGTATTGTTTGAAACGCCGTCTTATCTTGGTGCCTTGAATGCGCTCAAAGCGTATGAAGCAGAGTTGGTTGCCATACCAACAGATGAAGATGGAATCATCATCAATGAGCTCGAAAAAGCCTTAAATGCATATGGTGAAAGAGTAAAGATGGTTTATGTCATTCCGGATTTTCAGAACCCGACGGGGCGATCTTGGAGCACCGAGCGGAGACGAGCTTTTATGGAACTCATGAGTGGCTACGA
>JAQUUY010000037.1:0-5617 GCA_028693645.1 Eubacteriales bacterium
GTTCCCTGCATGGTGATTGATCCGGTCTCCATTACGTAAGCCCAGTCTGCGATTTTAAGTGCATGGTTTGCGTTCTGCTCAATCAAAAGAATGGTAATTCCCTCTTCGTTAATTGTCTTGATAATATTAAAAATATCTTTGACTACCAAAGGAGCAAGTCCGAGAGAGGGTTCATCCATCATGAGAAGCTTTGGCCGGCTCATGAGCGCGCGTCCGACCGCCAACATCTGCTGTTCACCTCCGGAAAGGGTCCCCGCAAACTGCCATTCTCTTTCCTTTAAGCGCGGAAAAAGCTCAAAGATGTGTTCGAGATCCTTCTCCAATTTATGGTGGTGCACATAGGCCCCTATTTTTAAGTTTTCAAGTACCGTCAGGTTCGGAAAGACTCTGCGCCCTTCGGGAACCAGCGTAATACCAAGAGGAACGATGCTGTCCGGCGATTTCCCGAGAATTTCGTTTCCTTCGAAGCGGACCGATCCCTCTTTTGCCTTTACGACACCCGCAATCGTCCGCAATGTGGTGCTCTTGCCTGCGCCGTTTGAGCCAATCAGTGTTACAATCTTTCCTTTTGGTACTTCCAGCGAAATGTTCTTTACGGCCTTAATCCCGCCGTAATCCACTCTAAGGTCGGACACGGAAAGGTAGCTGTTATTCTCCATCTTCGTCCACCCCCAAATACGCATCGATGACGCGTTGATTGTTTTGAATCTCTGCCGGTGTACCGGAAGCAATCATTTTGCCGAAATCAAGTACATAGATTCGATCGGAAATTTCCATGACCAGATTCATGTGATGTTCAATCATCAAAACGGTCAGATGAAATTCCTCTTTCAAGCGCAAAATGAACGCCGTCAAATCGTCTGTTTCCTGTGGATTCATACCGGCAGCCGGCTCATCAAGCAAAAGGAGCGACGGATTTGTCGCCAAAGCTCTTGCGATTTCAAGGCGTCGCTGTTTGCCATAAGGAAGAGAGCTTGAAATCTCGTCCTTGACATCGGCAAGATCCAGAATCTCTAAAAGCTTGAGCGTATCTTCGCGCATCGTCTTTTCTTCTTTGTGATTCAGCATGCAAGTAGCCGAAAAAATATTGGCTCTCATATTCATATGCTTCGCAATCAAAACATTGTCGAAAACCGTGAGCTCTTTGAAGAGTCTAATGTTTTGGAAGGTTCTCGCGACGCCGAGCTTTGTGATTCTGTCAGGTGTCTTGCGAACTTCTTTTGTATATTTTCCTCTGTTTTCCCCCGAATACAGCTTCGCCATTTTCCCTTGGGGGTAATTACTGATAATGGTTTGGTCACGGAAAGTAACCTCTCCGTTCGAAGGCGCATAAACGCCTGTAATCACGTTGAAAGCCGTTGTTTTTCCGGCTCCGTTCGGACCGATGATTGCAACGATCTCTCCCTCTCTGACTTCCATCGAAAGGTTGTTTACTGCGACGACTCCTCCGAATTGCATCGTGATATCATTTAATACGAGTACCGGTTCACTCATCGCGCGTCACCTCCTTTCCCTCTTGCTTTCGCCAGCGCAAATAAAGGTTTCGTCTAAGGAAATTGTAAATTCCATCCCACGAAAACTCTCTCGTTCCCATCAACCCTTTGCGATAATAAAGGACGATTGCCATCAGAATCAAAGAGAAGATGACCATGCGAAAGCCACTTCTGAAAAGGGGTACGGAAAAATCACCGATCATCAGAGGATCATCAAAGAAGCGCAGCCATTCGCGGCCGGCGGTCATCAAAAAAGAACCTACAATGCTGCCGGTCACACTACCGATGCCTCCGAGAACAACGATGAGCAAAATGTCGTAAGTCAAGCCAATCTGGAAGCTTCTCGCATCGATTGAACGCATATACACGGCAAGCATTCCTCCGGCGATTCCGGTAAAAAAGCAACTGATGACGAAAGCCATTTGTTTATGCTTGGCCAGATTGATGCCCATGGCTTCTGCCGCTGTTTCGTCCTCGCGTATGGCTTTGAATGCCCTTCCGTATGACGAACGAAGTAGCATGACCATCAAGAAAATACAGAGCGCCGAGACGCCAAAGACCAAATAGGTCGAGGGAAATGCGGGAATACTCTTTAATCCATAAGAACCGTTTGTGATTCGATCCAACTGCGGCGCTGCGATAAACGCTCGAATAATCTCCGAAAACCCTAAGGTTGCAATCGCGAGATAATCGCTTTTCAATCGCAAAACAGGATATCCGATTAGCCAACCCATTAGTGCGGCAAAAAGACCGCCCACAATGAGCGCTCCCCAAAGAGGCAGATGAACGGTCGCCAGTGCATCCGAAATGCCATTGACATAATAGACCGCCGCGCGTTCTTCTACGGGAATGGTTAGAATCGCAACGGTATACGCTCCGATTGCCATAAATCCGGCCTGTCCCAAAGAAAAGAGCCCCGTGAACCCTGTCAAAAGGTTCATCGCGACAGCAACCACCGCGTAAATCGCGCTTCGCTCTAAAATCGAAAGCGCATAGCTGTATTCGCCTCTGTTTGCATCAAGATAACCGATTAAGAGGATTGCACCGGCAAGAAGCAGCAGCGATAAAAGTAAATTAACTCTTTTGTCCAATTTCTTCATACCTTATCCACCTCTTTCTCGCCAAACAGGCCTGTCGGCCGAAAGAGAAGCATTACAATCAAAATGGCAAAAGTAAACGCGTCACTAAAGGTGGAATACCCAAGCGCGACCAATGCCGTTTCTCCGATGCCAAGAATAAAGCCACCGATCACGGCGCCCGGAATACTTCCGATGCCACCAAGAACAGCCGCTACAAAACATTTTAAGCCCGGAAGCATACCGCTGAAAGGAAAAACGGTCATACGATCCGTAAAATACAAAATGGAACCCACCGCCGCGAGAAAGGACCCCACGATAAAGGTCATACTGATAACTTGATTGATTTTGATTCCCATGAGCTGCGATGTTTCAAAGTCTTTTGAGACCGCTCTCATCGCCATTCCCATCTTTGAATGGTTAATCAAAAGAATCAAGGCGTAGACCAGAACCAGAGTGAGAAACGGGGTGATTATTGTGACCAAAGAGGCAGAAAGTTCGCCAATCTGGAAGATCTTCTTTAGGAAAGGGATGTCCGGATAGCCTCTCGGCAAGGCCGTGAACAAGTAAGTTGCAAGATTTTGCAATAGGTAGGAAACGCCGATTGCCGAAATCATAATCGACATTCTCGGAGCACTTCTCAAGGGTTTGTACGCCACCTTTTCTATCAGAACCCCCAGCAAAACAGTCGCGATCAAAACAATCGGAATGGCTATAAACCAAGGGAAAGAAGCAATGGCAAAAATCATAAAATAACCTGCCATCATAAAAATCTCGCCATGGGCGAAATTGATGAGGCGTAAGATTCCGTACACCATCGTATAGCCGATGGCAATCAACGCATAGGCTCCGCCAAGCGAAATGCCGGTGAGGCCATGTTGCATAAAAGTGGTAAGTGTCATGTAATCGTTCTCCTGCACTGTCTTCAAAAGAAGACGAAATCGTTAGAAATTGAGTGGGAGTATGTCACTCCCACTCAATTCTCATATTTAGATCGCGGTTTCGATTATTCTACAGATACGGTTTGAAGGAACTTGAACTGTCCTGCTTCAACGGTCTTAATGAACGCCATATCTTTGTTGGCATCGCCGATCTCATTGAAGGAGATTGCGCCGGTAACGCCGTCAAAAGAAACTCCGGTCAACGCATCGCGGATTGCAACGGTATCGGTAGGAGTTCCGGCTGCTTCGATTGCCCGAAGAACAGCGAGGTAAGCATCATATCCCAGTGCTGAAACAGCAGGAATGATTTCTCCCTGGTCATTATCTGCAAGATACGTTTTGAATCCCGGAATGAAGGTAGCTGCTTCATCGGTAGCGGGCTCTGCTTCGTCAAAGAAAGTCGAAAGGACGATTCCTTCTGCTGATGTGCCTGCATTTTCGATGATGGTAGCATTTTCCCATGTGTCTCCGCCCATGATGGTAGCTTTGATTCCAAGTTCACGAGCTTGCTTGATGAGAAGCGGAGCGGTCGTAATCGAGGAAGGAGCAAAGATAACATCAGGATTCTCTGCTTTGATGTTTGTCAAAATTGCTTTGAAATCTGTCTGGTTTGTCTGGAACTGCTGCTTAGAAACGATAGCAGTATCTCCTGCGAGTTCTTTGAACGCATTGACAAAATAGGAACCCAATCCGGAGGAATAGTCATCGCCAAGCTGTGTGATAACGGCAGCAGTTTTTGCGCCGTTTTGCATCGCATAGTTTGCCATAACAGTGCCCTGGAACGGGTCAAGGAAGCATACACGGAAATAGAAATCGTTGCCTGCGGTAACCTGCGGGTTGGTGCAGGAAGCGCCAACGGCTGCAACTTGTGCGTCGGCGAAAATATCGCCGGCTGCGATTGATACACCGGAGCCATAAGAACCAATGACGGCAACAACACCTTCACTGATGAGTCTTTGTGCTGCGGTAACTGCTTCTGTCTTGTCGGACTTGTTGTCTACTTCGACGAGTTCGATTGTGTAGGTCTCTCCGTCGATGTCAACGGTAGGATATACTGTGTTCGCATATCTGACACCGAGGACTTCTTGGAATCCGCCGCCGCCGTTTTCACCGGTAACGGGCTCGAATACTCCGATCTTGATGACTTTTGCGTCCTCTGTTTCAGCGCTGTCGGATCCGCAACCTGCGAAGCTTCCGAGCACAAACAGCATAACGAGGACTACTGCAAGCATTTTTTTCATATGAGCATTTCCTCCATAAAAACTTAGTTTGGCGCGCACAAAAAGTACCGCGCCGAGCAATCTACTAACAAATACGATTATAGATTGTTTCGGCGCATTGTACAAGTTAAATGTATAACAAATATTCATCTATGCACGGCATTTATGCAGACTAATTTAAGAAGATTACTTTGTCCGTTTTCTGTAATAATTTCCTTGGTTTCGCTTGGCAGCGACTGTTTTTTTCACCGGTGCCGAAACGACTACCTCTTCTTCCACCAAAGGATAGGGGTGTTCTTCAACTACGGGAATCTTTTTTCCTGCCAACTTTTCAATGTCTTTCAAATACGGCTTTTCTTCTGTGTCGCAAAAGGAAATGGCGACACCGCCAAGCCCAGCTCTGCCGGTTCTGCCGATTCGGTGGACGTAAGTCTCCGGGATATTCGGAAGATCATAATTTATGACATGAGACAGTTCATCGATATCGATGCCTCTGGCTGCAATATCAGTTGCTACGAGAACTTTCGTTTCTCTTGCCTTGAAATTGGAAAGCGCCATTTGCCGCGCGCCCTGCGATTTGCCCCCGTGGATTGCCTGCGCCTTGATGTTGGCTTTGTCGAGATCCTTCACAATCTTGTCTGCACCATGCTTTGTGCGTGAAAAGACAAGGGCAGAGTCGATTTTTTCTTTTTTCAAAAGGTCCGCAAGCAGCAGCTTCTTGTCTGATTTTCCAACAAAATAGACCGTTTGCTCTATCATGTCGACCGTCGAAGAAATCGGTGTCACGGCAACTTTGACCGGATTGGTCAAGATTGAATTGATAATCGGCGTAAGCGCTTCGGGCATCGTTGCGGAAAAAAACATCGTCTGACGTTTCTTAGGAAGCA
>JAQUUY010000037.1:5717-10661 GCA_028693645.1 Eubacteriales bacterium
CCAAGCGGATAAATGGCATTAATACTTCCGCAGGCATGATAAGCGTTTGCCGCACAGCCGCCGCTGCAATATAGTTTTGCAAAACAATCCAAGCATTCTTTTTTCTCGTAGACATTGCAGGTGAGAAACTCTTCCATAACGGTTTCGTTCGTGACGCCATCATAAATATTACCGAGAAGATACTTTTCGTCTCCCACAAACTGATGGCAAGGATAAAGCTCTCCTGTCGAAGTGACGGCCATGTATTCGGTTCCGACACCGCAGCCCGATACGCGTTTTACAATGCAGGGGCCGCCGGAGAGATCGATCATATAATGAAAGAAAGTGAAGCCTTCTCCTTTTTCGGAACGCTTGAGCATTTCGACTGCAAGGCGCTCATACTCGGCACAAAGCGTTGGAAGATCTTCCTCGGTGAGTGCATAAGCTGCGGAGGACGGTGCAACAACCGGCTCCATGGAAAGCTGTTTGAACCCCAGATCCGCGAGGTGCAGGATGTCGCTCGCAAAATCCGTATTATAATGAGTATAGGTCCCTCGGATATAATAGTTTTCCTGTCCGCGAAGTTCCGCCATCTTTTTGAATTTCGGAAGGATGCTGTCATAAGTGCCTTGGCCGCCGGCACGCACGCGGAGACGATCGTTGACTTCTTTTCGGCCATCAAGGCTCAACACAACATTACTCATCTCGCGATTTGCAAATTCCATGACCTCTTCATCTAAAAGAACGCCGTTTGTCGTCAAGGTAAAACGGAATTCCTTGTTTGGGTATTTCTTTTCGAGCTCTCGACCATACATCGTGAGTTGTTTAACGACTTCGAAATTGAGAAGGGGCTCTCCTCCAAAGAAATCGACTTCCAGATTCCTTCGGTCGCCGGAATGCTCAATCAGGAAATCCAGGGCTCTCTTTCCGGTTTCAAGGCTCATCAGGGAGCTTGCTCCGGAATACTTCCCCTCGCCCGCAAAGCAATATTCGCAGGTCATATTGCAATCATGCGCGACGAGCAAGCAAAGCGCTTTCACGACCGACTGGCGATTTTTATACGAAGACGCGATTCCGGCATAAGGATCTTCGGAAAACAAAGTGCCTTGTTTTTTTAATTCGGCAATGTCAGAAAGGACCTCTCGGATTTCTTCCTCGGTGACCTCGGAATCATTCTCATATTTTAAGAGCATCTGCGCAATAATCTCATCTGCGGTCTTTGTCTCATAAAGGCTAATGATGTCATAAGCCAGTTCGTCGACCGAATGGATTGATCCGCTGTTCCCGTCAATAATGATATTGTATCCGTTGCTTTTATATTGGTGGATCATAGTATTTCCTTTCCGCAAAGACGCGGGTAAAATAAAAATCGCTGCATTACTGTAATTACAGCCGTGCAGCGATACTTGCCGTGATTATTTTTTACACTGTTCGCACTGCTGATTTGCAATGCTGCAAGAAGTTTTGCTGGCAGACTGGCAGGAAGTCTGACATTCGCCGCAGCCACCTTTTTCTGCTGATTTTACTAAATCTCTGGTCGTCAGAGTCTTAATTCTCTTCATTTTGATCGTTCTCCTTTATAAATATTAAGCGGAAAAGTAACGCCAAAACTGTGACCTCTTTTCCTTGACCGTCTTTTACCATAACAAATTTGAGGCTTGCTGTCAATACATCAGCAATTTTTCGGCGATTTTGTCTCTGTGCCATTGAATTCTAGTAGTCAATTGCTCTCCGGAGAATCTTCCTCAAGCAAGTTACCAGCAAGTTAAACGGCAATCTATATATGGATATAAAATATAAAATTTTTGAAAGATACCACCAAATATAGAATTTATGGTTTTAAATCCATAATTACATTTACTCTTTTCTAAGTCCTGAGCAAGTTAAATCTATGCCCAGACAGGAACGTATTTCATATATCGAGGTGCAGTATCTGGATCATATGGTTTAAGGAGATTAGCCGCTACAGCATCTTTTATGAGTCGCGATATACTTGATGTTCCACTTTGCTCCAAACCAAATCGTTTACGAAGTGATGTATTAGTCATTTGTTCGCCGCAAACCTGCTTCAAGCAAGCATGCCAATAACAGGCTCTTAGTTTATCCTCTGCAGACATCGATCCATAGGGGGTATATGCAAACAATGTCACTTTTGTACTTTCTTCATATAAATCAATTTTAGGGGCCGGAAGCTGATACATTTCACAACTCATTGCAATTTTATCCCATCCCGTCCCGAGTTCTTCGCACATTCGTAGTCTTCGCATCAAAGATGCCAATTTTTCATTTCTTGATTTCGGAGGATTATCAATAATGCGCCGAATATCGATCAAAGGAATCCCTGGGTTTGTAATTTCAATGCGGTTGCTGAATATTTCAATAAGCGGCCCCGTACCGGATAACGAAAAATCTTGATGGATTAAGGCGTTTGCTATCGCTTCGCGAATCGCTAATATAGGATACTCCGTCACTGTTTCTCTAAGCGCGGTTTTTATAACTTCGCTTGTAGGCAGAAATGCTTCGAAATACTTGATAAGGCCCTCGAAACCAGAAGCGTAGCCTTTTGTTCCGGTATCTTCCTTCAGCATCTGGAACTTGCTTATATCCTTATATTGGACAACACGTAAGGCCTTACGGACAATTCCGGGAAAGTCGGCAAGTCTTTTTGCGAATAAAATTGCGCCTAAATTTGTAATAGCATACAGGCCATTATCTTGCCGCTCTGCTATGCCTTCCTCCAACAAATAATGGAGAATACTTTCTGCCGTTGTTGGAAGAGGTTCCTTTTTAATGTCAAAGTAAGTCGAATAATCGAGTAATTGCAGCGTTTCGTCCGGGGAGAGCCCTTGTTTAGCCAGCAGTCCTTCAAAATGCATCTTGCAAAGGCGATTCCACAGTTGTGCTTTTATTTCAGGATAGCCGTTTAATTTCTTGGTGTAACTTCCAATTCGAATATAGTCAATTTTTTCAAACATCACTGTTTTATCAAGTGCCTTATATATTGTAAGTACAACAATTGGCATATTCTCAATTGTTATAGAACAAAATTCATAATTTGCATTTTCAGACAACGTATGCCGAAGCCAGTTTTCAAGTTCTTCACCGCCTTTCTTTTTCGTATGCCAGTCAAAAGTGGTTCCAACAACATTATGCGAAGCATCATCAATCCCCCAAACGAGATAGGCACAGCTTTTTTCAAAAAGAGCAGCCGCATTTGCCAAAGCACTAATATCTTCACCAATTGTTTTCGGATCACTGTTATTGTGTTTAAACTCTAACCATGCTGTTTCTGCAGGAAGTTTGACAAGTTCATAAACCAGCTGCTCAATATTTTTCATACGTCCCCCCTTTTGAAGCTCTTGCTGATTACATTTGCATACATATAATACATTATATTGAACGATATATCAACCAAAAATGCGCCATAAATTAGCTTCTGCCAATAAGCCTTTCCCGCAATACCCCTCATTGACAAGCGGGGAAACGGGGCTTACAATTTAAGGGCAAACACTTGCAGTTTCTCTTCTTTGTTGACCATGCAGGAGATAACAATGAATCGATCCTTACGCAGTATCGTGTTTTTTATTCTTCTTTTCAATATCTTCTTTTTGTGCGCCTGCTCCGGCGCTCCGGCAGCCTCGCCTCCCGAAAAACCTGTAATTGCGGTTACGATTCTCCCTGTAAAAGCTTTTGTAGAAGCCGTTGCCGGCGATTCTGTTGATGTCATTTCTATGATTCCTCCCGGAGGGAATCCCGAAAACTTTGAACCTACACCGTTGCAAATCCAACAGTTCAGCGATGCGGCACTTTATTTTACAGTGGGGCTTCCTCTCGAAGAGGCGAAAATCTTACCACAAACTGCCATCAAAAGCTGCTCTCTTGACCAAGAAGTTTCCTCTTTCTATCCTGATCGTTTCTTTGCAGACGGAGAAAGAGATCCTCATATTTGGCTTTCCCCAAAACGTGCAGAAATCATGGTTTCTGCGATTTGCAGGGAATTAAGCCTGCTCTATCCCGAGAATAAGGCCGACTTTGAAAAAAATGCCGCTTCCTATATTGAGCAACTGCAAGAACTAGATCAACGCTTGCTTTCTGTTTTGTCAGAGGTAAAGCATAAGAGTTTTGTTACCTATCACCCTGCTTTTGGTTACCTCGCCGAAGATTATGGTATGGAAATGTTTTCTCTGGAAGAAGACGGTAAAGAAGCGACTCCAAAGCATCTGAGCAAAATGATTGATCTGGCAAAGCAGCAGCAAATTAAAGTAATCTTTTACCAAGAGGAAATTGACAGCAAGCAAGCAGAAGCTTATGCCGAAGAGATTGGGGGCAAAACGCAAGTGCTTTCTCCCTTATCTGAAAATTACATTGAGAATCTTGAGGCCATGGCAGAAACGATAGCGGAGGGAATGGAATGACAAAAACAGCGATCTTGACGGATCATGTTACAGTTCATTACGGAAAAATGCCGGCAATCACTGATGTTTGTCTATCGGTATCTGAAGGCGAATACCTGGGTATCATCGGACCAAACGGCGGTGGGAAATCGACTTTGCTAAAAGCCATTCTTGGGCTTGTCCCTCTTTCCGGCGGAACAATCGAAATTTTTGGAGAAGACCCCCGAAAAATGGGCTCACTGATTGGCTATGTTCCACAGATTTCAACCTTGGACAAACACTTTCCTTCGACGGTCCTTGAGGTTGTACTGACAGGAAGACTTGCTTCCGGCCTTTCGCCGTTTTTCCGCTACAGCAAAGAGGACTTCCGCATCGTGTACGAAGTCCTTGAGCGAATCGGCATCAGCGAACTTGCAAACAGACAAATTGGCGAACTTTCCGGCGGAGAATTTCAAAAAATGTTGTTATCAAGAGCTTTGGCTGTGAAACCGCGCTTGTTGCTTTTGGATGAGCCGACAGCAAGTACCGACGCGGCTTCTCGGGCTGAAATTTACACTCTTTTGGAGGAACT
>JAQUUY010000038.1 GCA_028693645.1 Eubacteriales bacterium
CTCCTTTCAATTTTAAACCTTCAGCAGAGGATCTATTCATCAAGCCCTTCTTTTTAAAGGGCTTACATCGAAAAATAGAGGCTTGTTTTTGGGGGTATCATTTGTGCCATTGACAATTTCGAAAAAGGTACTATAGAATGAACTCACCGTAGTTAACACAAGGGCCTTACAGGGCTCTCCAAACACACGAAAAGCCGGGGGGGATCAATCTCTCGTAGCTGCAAGCCGGGGGGGATCAATCTCTCGCAGCTGCAAGCCGTAGTTGTGTCCGTAGCAGGGCACGAAAAGCCAAAGCAACAAAGCAGATCTGTTACAGATCCGATGGCAACCTATAGGGCGTAGTGAAAGCACAGAATAAGAACTGGACATTCTTTTTCTGGCATGTGTGTTGACGATGATCAGTTGGTCCTGGTCATGTGGTAAATCGTATTTTGTGAGATACAATACTAAAAAAGCCCCTTTACGGGGGCTTTTTTAGTACGCTTACACGTTTAGGTGTTGGACTCCTCCTGGTCTGAAGGTTTTTCTTTTTTCTTGCCATGGAGAAACTTTATTTTCTCCAACAGGAGATACACGGTTTGCAATTCTTTGTCCTCTTTGCCGAGCACGGTTCCGTTTCTAAGTTCGCCCTCTCCGTAAAACTCATCTCCTTTCTCCAAATACTGCCCCATTAAATCAGCCAACCCGCCCCAGGCTGTAATTCCCACGAAGACTGTCTGATCACCATCCTTAATTGCTACGCGGTTATTGTAGACGCTGCGGTCCTCGTTTTTTACCTTTACCGTTTTTACCACCGAATCCTGAGTCAGTCTCATCGTATTTCCGTACATGCTCTATTCCTCCATTTCTTTCTCTTGAGATATTTTTTCTTCTAACGCATCCAGGATATCCCCTAAAGTAAAGCCGGCAGCCTCGATGCGTTGGATACCAAATGTCAGGGTTTCTTCCTTCTGTTTTTGTGTCAGGGTTTTGATTAAGGTATCACAAGATTTAATTTCCACTTGGATCTTCTCTCTTCGTTCTAACAGGAGATCTCTTTTTTGCAATGCCTTCTCCAGCAGTTCTTCCGTTGTTTTACCCATAGTATTCCTTTCTTTTTTTCACGGCGAGAAAAATCAAACTTGCCAGGACCAGAGCAAGGGAAAACCACATTTTCTTGACGATGCCCCAAAGGTCTGTCCGGGCTCCGGTGCTCAGGGCCTCTTGCTCAGGATCCTCTTTCGTTTCTGTTCCCATTGCGTCCTTTGAAGAATTTACGGTATTTTCCCGAACACGGATCTTCAGGCTGCTTACTTCTTTTGAACGAACGACAAGCTTCTTTTCATACCCCGCTTGATACTGCCCATGAGGATCCTTATCAATGGTAACAGTATCCACCTCATAGTTTCCGGGAGGCAGCGCCAAATTCACGACCCACTGGTTCACAGCTTCTGCCACCAGGAGATAATTTTCGCCGGATTCTCGTACAAGATTGATCATCAAGGATTGATGAAATCCGTCTACTGGATCCACATCCACATCAATAAATCCATCTTCACCCTCCGGCTCTGCAAAAGCAGGAACTACGCACAGAATGCACACAAGCAGAAATAAAAATGTACAAACAAGTTTTCGCTTTAAAATACTAACACCTCCTAATCTCCAAAATCTAAAAAGGGTCGCCGGAAAAACTTAAATCCGGAGTAGCTGTTCATGACTACACCGGATCCATAAGCGCAATGGCAATATAGGTTTTTTCCATTTTTTTTACCAACAAAAATACCAACATGGTTTTTCCCGGAGCTGCCGGGAATGGATTGAAACACCAAGTCGCCTGGTTGCAGCTCGTTTTCCGGTACGGTATAACTTTTTTGCCATTGATAAGAGGATCCGCCTCCGGAAAGTAGATTTCCCGCTCCCGAAGTTTTATACACCCAGTCCACAAACCCAGAACAATCTAAGCCGTAGGGCTGAGGGGTACCGGTTGTACTAGATCCTGGTGCAGATACCACCACGGAAGTCCCCCACTTATCATTCCAGCCTGCTGCCGATTTCCCACCCCAAAAGTAGGGGATTTTCCCCACAAGGCTTAACGCTGTTTCCCGAATCTCTTTTCTTGTGGCATTGGAAGTCGGCGCTTTTTTTATCAGATCTGCAATCTCTTCCTGGGACAGGGTCTCACCGGCGAAGGAAAGATGCGGATACAGCTCACCCCAGTTGGAAGCGGCCAACTGCCTACACCATGCTTTTTGATCTTCATCAAAATTCAGTTGATCAATAATGTCTTCCAAATCATAGGAGTGAACGCAAACAAATAACCGTTTATGGCCCTTACAGTTTTTTGCGTTACAATAGTACTTTTCTTCCCTGGTAGTGATGTAACGCATTTTTTTATAGATCTCGCGCATTCGAGCCTGCTCAGCCGGAGAAAAGGAAATGTCCTGCTCAAATTCCACGGATAAAATGGATACGATTTCCTGCCAGTTTGTCTTTACCTCTCCAATTTCACCCATGTATTCAATAAGAACACTGTCGTACTGGGGCTTTTTTTTGTAGGCCTTGACGGTGTTCTCCAGATCCTTGTCCAACTGTTCAATGGCATCCGCATATTTTTCCATTGTACTTTCTTCTGCCATAGGAAAATGAAATGGCAAAGCCCCCATCACACCGGAACTTGCAGAAGAGATCATCAAAAGCAGAAGCACACCCCCAACAGCACCCAACAAAACAGGCAAGGGAATTTTGGTAACCAAAAATCGAAGTGCTTTTCCTGCTGCCGCTGCTCCGTTTTTCAAGGTTGTCGCTCGGTTCCTTAGCGAAGCAGCCCCTCTCATTTTCCCCGCTGTGCTGCTTGTCCTTCTCCTAAAGATCTTTTGTCTTTGTCTTGGTGGCTGCCTGCCCCCTTTCTTGAAAATTTCTTCTTTTATCTTGTTTCGGGTAATCTGATCCCGCCTGTGCGTTCCATAATATTGATATACCTTCCTGCCGCCTCGCACCGTTGACTTCACGAGCTCAGAAGCCTCTTTTTTTACTCGTTTGGATCGATAAGCTAAATTAAGGCTACCCATGCCGGTATCTGAGGTATCAGAAGTGTACAAAGAATTTACAATTCCTTCTTTTGTCTGCTTCCCTAACTCTACTGCACCTTTAGCAGTAGCCCGACCAGTTGCTTTCAGCACCTTTTTCCCATTGCTTTTTGTAAGTAATTTTCCTCGATTTTTGACAGCATGTCGGGTTAATCTTACAGTTTTCCCTACAAATCTTGAAGTCGTTCTAACAGCACAAACGGTATCTCTGGCTGCTCTCTTCCCTAAAACGCTGGCAGAAACCGCCGTATCTTTCGTGTCGTCTTTAGACTGTAACGCCTTTTTGATTTCCGAGGAAATGTATTTTGTACCTGCCTTTTGCGGCCCAGGGCGAATCATTTACTGCCTCCTTTCTACAGGCTCCAAGATTTTGAAGCTTCCCTTGGTTTGATTTCTTCCACCTTGGTGGTCATCATTCGGTAAAGCTGTGTCTTTTTCGGGAATTTATCCCGAAAAGGAATGATGCTTTTCCCGACAGATAACAGGCCGTATCCCTCTTCCGCATTGGTGATATAGTCCAAAAGGGAGTCGGAGATCTTTAACAGTTCGGCCAGCGCATCGCGATCCGATTTAGATTGGTTCATCACAACAATAAAATCCGAATTGTCTATCATCGTTCTGGCTGTCGATGACTCCAACATTGGCCGGATGTTTTGCGTAACTCCAGTAGGTACCCCGCCCCACTTCCGAAAGCGTCTGTAGACCTCATCAAAATAGGTTGCCAGGTACTCTGAGGTGAAGAAAATATACATTTCATCGATATAGAGCCAGGTGCGTTTTCCTTTCTGTCGGTTAGCGGAAACCCGATTCCAAATCTGGTCAAGAACGATCAGCATACCCATTGATTTCAGCTGCTTCCCAAGGTCCTTGGTGTCATAACATATCAGGCGACTGTTTACATCAATGTTTGTGCGATTGGAGAACACTGACAAACTGCCTTGGGTGTATAATTCCAGGGCCGTGGCCATCCCCTGTGCTTCCTCTTCTTTTTGTTCTCGCATAATCTTCCCAAAATCGGCCAGAGTCGGGGTATGGGCCGGATCAAAATCGTGTTGAAGGAGATCCATATAGGTCAGCCGCATACACCGGTCGATAATGGATTTTTGCGTCTGCGTCAAACCTTCCCGTCCTGCAAGGATTACTTCACAAAATGAGAGTAGAAAATCCGACTTCAGACGCAGCGGATCATCGTCATCCGCATAATTCAAGTTGATGTCTAAGGGATTGATATAGTTTTTGGATGCGGCAGAGATCTGGATCACTTCCCCCTGAAAGTTCTCTACCAATTTCGTATACTCGCGCTCCGGATCAATAATAATTACATCATCGTCTGTAGAGAGCAGCACATTTACCATTTCCTCTTTTGCTTTGAATGATTTCCCCGAGCCGGGAGTACCCAGAATAAAACCTGAAGGAGTCTTCAGAGAAAGACGATTAAACAACAACAGATTTCCGGATACATCATTTTGCCCATAATACTTCCCATCCGGTTGCATGAGCTCCTGGGACGCAAAGGGAACAAAAATGGCCGTGCTATCCGTAGTAAGGCAGCGGTCTATCCTAAGAGTATTGATGCCCAGGGGCAGTACACTTGCAAAGGCTTCCTCTTGCTGGTATTGCAACACTCCAACCTGGCAAAGCTTTTTCCTGGCAGCGGATACGATCATTTCTTGATTCTTCTGCAAGGCTTCTTTGCTTTCGGCCATGTGAAAAATCAAAATGGAAGTGAGGAAAAGCTTCTGATCCTTGTTCACAATATCGTCCAAAAGTTCTTTTGCCTCTTCCAGAGCATTTTGCAAATGGAAAGGAATAAATGCTTCCGCAAAACCACCTTTTATACTTTTTTTCTGACGCTCCATTTTATTGGATTCCATACTTGTGATCTTTTTTCGCACCAGTTTTAAGGCCTGATCCGGCTCTAACGGTCTCAAATGAACCGATAGCATTAAGTTCATTCTTAAATCCGTGAGATCGGTCAAAATTTGATCCGAAAGGAAAGTCGGGAGCTCCTTAATATAAAGCACCTGCGCATATTGGTTTCCAATCATAAAATGATCCCGCTTATATTCCAGACCATCCGGAGCGATGGCATCCTTAATGGATGTGCCCCTCTTTTTTTGCTCTATCCGAGGGGTCCATTGGAACTCTCCTACATTCTCTGGGCGAAGAACATTATGCAGCACCTCCATCTGTTCATCCAGCAAGCGAATTTTTGTTTGACTGCCAATTTTCTTTAAATGCGTTGCCGCTTCTGCGGTCAATCGTCCAAAAGTGTCTTGTGCTTGTTCCTTATCGTTGGCTTCCACGGTAAAGGTCAACGACTTCTTTTTTTGCATATTGCTTTTGCCCTCTTCCAGTTTGTCTGAAAGCATTTGATTCCACTCCCTGCGGAACCCCGAATAGGCATCATCCACTTCCGGCAGCAATATGTTTTTTCGGAAAGCTTCTTTGTCCATTGCACAATTTTGTATTGTAATTTGTAAGCCCACAGAAGAAGGAAACGTATTCAAAAGATCACAATAGTGATTAAACATGCTCTCCTGCTCATCCCTTCGGGCTGTTTGATAGTTTATATCTTCAAATTCAATGGTTTTGCTCCACTGATTCTTTTTCAACAAGACCGTGCCATCTTCATAAATGGTATCAAACGGCAAAGCGTTTTGTGTCGTTTTCTTACGCTTTTTCGGATTGCCTTCAGACTTCCTTACTTTTCCCTTTCCCGGTTTTAATTTCATAGCTCTTTCCCTTCCCATACACCCGGCAGATGTTACCACCTGCCGGGCTTCTCAGTTTGCCCATCAAAATTATGGGCATCGATGATCTGTCGTTTGTTGTACACTTGTCCGCATCAATGTTTCTCCACTCGGATTTAAAGTATCTGTGATTAAGCAAAAACAAAAAACGCCCAACAAAAGGAGCGTTATGGCCGCTATATATTTAACCATTTTCCTACTTAATTTCTGATATTTCAGTAGTTACCGTGGTTACGGTTCCCGCCATCGCAGCGCGGATGCTGTTAGTGTCGCCGTTGAACAACTTGCCGCCAATTACCACACAAAGCAAAATCAAAAAGAAACATGCTAAATAATTATTCATACTACTCCCCTCCTTTCTTATATAGATGTGAGCTGAACGATCATTTTTGCAAACATAATGTACATATAATCAAACATGATTACTGTCAGTAAGATGGACACTAACGCCAGAATCCGATTTCCTGCTGCCTCTTGCAGTTTCTTCTGCCTTGTCATTTTGGCCTGCCGCAGATTGCTCTGGAATGCTTCGATCTGTCCCAAAAATTGATCCGGGGGCAGATCGTCTAATTTGCGCAAGATTGCCGCGAAATCGGCGCTGCGTCTTGTTCCAACGGTTGTTTGGAAGTAGGTGTACGCCTCTTCCGGTTTTGCCAGGCGCAAAAGAGAGAGGCTGCCCGCAAAAGCCCGTCTTGTAAGTTTTGTGTACCGCATAAGGGTTTCTATGATGTGATCACTGGAGCAGCTTTCTTTGCTGTAAACCAGATTCTTAAACTGTGTGGTAATACGCAGGAGTTCATCATCTAATTTTTCTGCGTGTCTTCGTTGCTGCAAATCCAACAGCAGCCTTAAAGGAGAGCGCCGCTTTCCAAAATTCTCGGTTGGCCAAGAAAGCAAATAAAGAACGCACATTACCAAACAAGGAGTGAGCATCCCCTGCACTCCTTCTAAAAAATATTGGAGCAAACAACCACATAAGCAGATCAATGCCAAAGCATTGCGAATCGCAGAATAGCGAGCAATTGACAGATGCAATCCCGCTCGGATGAAAAGTTCGTCTTCCTTTGAATCGGCAAGCGCCCTGAGTGCTGCGCTCAATCGCTTGGTCGGTTTGACTCGAAATCGTACATACCGCCGTTTCTGAGGGAAAAACTCCCGGAGTAATAAGACGCCAGAAACAAATAATGCCGCCATACATCCCATATAGATTAAAGTCATACCGTATCTCCTCAAATATCAAATTTAGGACGCTTGGCGACACTGGCCATAGCCCCACAAATAAAAGTCAGTACAACGGCACTGAAAAAGATAAGCGCCCCCATGGAAGTATTGAATTGAAACAAGATGATTTCCGGATATGACATTTCAAAGTACTTGTGTAACGACCACATCAAGCCAACATAGAATGCAGGAGCCAGAAATTTGAGCATTACGAAAGCTTCATTGTTCTGGCGTTTGCTGTGCTCAATCATTTTTCCTGCATGTTCACATTCTTTCAGCAGATCTTCTAAGCCAGCGCTTATGCTTGTATCTTCAGAGACCGCATAAAAAATATTCAAAGCCAACATTTTAGCCCATTCCGTTCCGCTGCTCTCTGCAAAAGTATCTAAAATCTCCCGAAGCTCGTTTTCCGTTCTGCAAGTCTTCAGCCGAAGAGACAATCGGAATAGAAGCTTTTTGCTTACCGGAGTTTTGTCCAGACACCCAATGCTTATATCTATCGCTTCTTTGATATTCTGATGGTTGATTTTGTATTGATTCAAAATCTCCGTGATCAGAATTTCACCTTCATAGCTGCCAGAGATTTGCTGATTGAGCAGTTTAATGCGGCATGAGGCATAGGGCAACAATGTGAAAAACAGACAGAGCAATATTCCTAAACCACCAAATCCACAAGCGATGGAGAATGTGAGGCTTATCAGTGAAATGATTCCGGATACACCGATCAAAAGCATTGTTTTTTTTCTGATCTTTTCATCTGCCTGCGTTGCGTTTAAGGCTTCCATCATACTTCTGACATGCCGAAACAGTTTTGTGTTTTCGAACACATTCAGTTTTTCCGTATCCAGAAGCCGAGTGGGCATCAAGTACATTAAAAATGGCTTTACCGCGATGAAAACGCCTACCAGGAGAAGCCCATACAAAATGTAATTCATTCTTCTTCCTCCTGCTTCTGGCATTCTTCCCAAATCCAGTGGAAGAAATTCTCTGAACCATAATGATATTTTTGGGAGGTAAAAAGAAACCGCGCTATACACGCGGCTACTTTTTCCGTCTCCATTCCGTTATATTTGAACCAGCCGATCAGCACCAATGGCGCTGCCGTAAACAGAACAAGCCAGCTTGAGAGATCATCCCCCACCTTTTCCGACAGGAAAAAGTAAGTGGGGACATTGATTAATAAGGCTATCACCATGCAAATGGTTTGCCGTAATGTCATTCCAAAAATAAATGTTTCTTTGTAGGTCCGGATCTCCTTAGGCAAACGGACTTCTATCATTTCTATCATCTCCCTTTACATTAATCCAACAATTTGCTTTGCCCAAGATCCCGATTTTACCAGTACAAAAAGCAATACCAAGGAAGCCATTAAGAAACCCCAAGCTCCGCCCATGAGTGACTCATTCGCGGCTCCCGGTGCTCTAAACTGTGCCGAAAGGCCAGAGAAAATAACGCAGGATAAGAGCATGACCAGTCCTTGCAGGCATACAGCAACAAACCCATGAAAGAATTTTTTGGCAATGTGGCAATGCTGTTCACTCACAATCGTCGAAAACGGCAGCGATGCAACAGCAAGGCAAACATATATTTCAATCAGCCGTCCGTATGCAATTACCAATATTGCTTTGTTTATCAGCACAGACACAATACCAATAGGCAGAGATTGGATTTTGAACATGATCTTATCGATCATACCCATCTCTTCGACTTCTGCGATCATCGCAGCCATGTCAGCGCTGTTAGTCATAGTGCTCGGGGCAATCCCCACATCTGCTATCATTTCTGCCACAATTTGATATGCCCAGTGCATCAGTTCGAAGCTCTGCGTCAGAATCGCTTTGCCTAAGGTGAAAAACAGAAACATCTTTACTATGTTTTCATAATTGTTCATCTTAAATAGGGCCGCCTTCCCGAGGAACGAGATCATCAGGAAGGCTCCCGCAAAGGTAAAGGAAATTGGCAGCAGAATATTGAAAACACGCTCAATCATGGCATAGATGGCAGCGTTGGATTCAGGATCCATGGCGAGGATTTTTATGATCTCTTTGAGATCGATCACATTATATAGGTCATGGATTATTTCTTCCGTGCTCACAAGATTCCCTCCTCATTTATATACCGAAAAGTGACGGTGCAGCACCTATTCCTGCTACCATCAATCCGGCCACTAAGGTTTGCAGACCACGGACACGGGCATCCGGATCTTCGGTTTTAAAACCAATCGCCATTTGCACGGCTCCTACCAACGCAATTCCGGCTCCGATCCGGATCAGCCATTTACATATAAAGGTCCAAAAGCTATTCCAGGTAGCATCCGAGTCTGCAAAGACAAATCCCATGTTGGCTGCCACCATGAACACCGGCACCAAAAACAAATTTATACGATATCCCACTTCTTTTGCCCACTTCTTCATTCCTTGTTCCTCCTTAAAATTCGTATTCAATCGCATAGCGCAATTGATTCAGACTTGCAATGTTAACTTCAATATCCTTAATGGAAGTTAATGGCTTATTCTTTTCTTTTTTCTGGCTCACAGGAGACGCAGCAGCGATACGTTTTGGTGTTACTATTTGTTTGTAATCCCAAAAGCAATCTTCCGTTCCCGCACCTTCGTAAAGATTCTTGTAGTTCTTGTGCCCTTTCAGGTTGTATTTTTGAGAGTAGAACGGCGGCACGCCACGAACCATCAAAATACAATCTGTGTCCGGCATTTGCGCAAGTTCGTTTGGCTGCATCAGTTCACGGCCCTGGATCCCAAAATTTTTCGCAGCCGAATGGCTTCTCCCTTTCGTCAAGTTCCAGGTACGGGTATCAATGGTTTCTTTGCCTAAGATTTCTGAAAAGTACTTTGTCGTGGTAGGTTCATCGCAACCGAGATAGAGCTTCGAATCGCAACACCCTATAATGGTTTCCCAGCTGTTTTTATATATGGTTTTGAGCTGTGCAATATGCTGTATGACCGGACTTACGCTGATGTTTCGGGAGCGCATCGTAGCGATGTATTTGTCAAACTCCGGGATTTCTCCAATATTGGCAAATTCGTCAAGCAAAAACCGCACATGTCGTTCCAGGCGGCCTTTAGGGGTGGCATCTGCTAATTGGTATAGCAATGCAAACATTTGAGAGTACAGCATGGCTGCAATGAAATTAAATGTTGTATCGCCATCAGGGATCAGCACGAACAAGGCCATTTTTTCGTTCCCTATCTTCTCAAGTTCCAGCGTGTCGTTAGCTGTCAAATTCGCCACCGCAGGAATATTGAAGCTTGCCAGCCTAACGCCCGCAGAAATCAGAATGCTTTTTGCTGTTTTTCCAGCCGCCTGCTTAAAGATCGCATACTGTAGGACAGCAATATGCGCAGGTTCTTCTTCTGCCAGCTTCTCAAAAAGAATATCCAGATCGGAGCTGTAATCTCCGTCCTCCTCATCCACATCAGCCATCCGTAACAACCGCAAGACTGCCCCAAAATTTTGTTCCTCGGTAGGAAGACGATAATAAATGAAAAAGAACAAAGCCTGCAAAAGAGCCGTCTCCGCTTTTTCCCAAAACGGATCGTTGGAGTTGGCGTTCGCCGGTGTTGTATTTTTGATCAAGCAATGAATTACGCGC
>JAQUUY010000039.1:0-7413 GCA_028693645.1 Eubacteriales bacterium
CGATTACCAAATCGCAGATCCCGGCGTCAACCGCCTCAAGAACGCCGGAAAGACGATCATAAATGATCGTCTCGCCGTCTTCCTCTATTGCTAATCCGTTTTGATTGACGGCGTCGATCTGCGGTCTGCTGATATCGATCAGAAACACTTCATTTTCTGCAAGTGCTGAAAGCTTTGCTCCGTAAAGGCTTCCCATCGCACCCGCGCCGAGGATGCCGATTTTCATTTTAATATAACTCCTTGAGTTCTTCCTCTGTCACTCCCGAAAATCCATGAGCTTCTTCAGGAAACGCTCCCGATTTCACTTCCGCATGGTATTGTTCGAGCGCCTTAATAATCTCCGGTCCGAGATTCAAATACTGTTTGACAAATTTGGGCAGGAATTTATCGAAAAGTCCCATCATATCATGGAAAACCAAGACTTGTCCGTCGCAGTAACGACCGGCGCCGATTCCAATCGTGGGAATTTTTATTTTTTCTGAAATCAGTTTTGCCAGTTGCTCGGGAACGCATTCAAGCACGATACAAAATGCTCCTGCATCTTCTAAAGCAAGTGCATCCGCAAGTACTTTTTTTGCCGCACTGCCTTTTCCCTGGACTTTGAAGCCGCCCATTTTAGAAACGGTTTGCGGAGTGAGTCCGATATGACCGACCACGGGAATACCTGCATCAACGATTGCTTTCACAATCAGTGCCACTTCTTGCCCGCCTTCGAGTTTGATGGCATCACAGCGACCTTCCTTTAAAAATCTTGTCGCATTATGAATCGCCTGTTCTTTTGATTCATTATAGGAACCAAAGGGCATATCTCCGATAATCAAAGGACTGGGAGCGCCGACCACTACCGGTTTGATGTGATGAATCATCTGTTCCATCGTACAGGCGACAGTAGAATCGTCTCCCATTACCGTCATCATCAGGGAATCTCCAATCAATAAGGAATCAATTCCCGCTTTTTCTGCAAGACAAGCGGTGGAATAATCATAAGCGGTGATCATGCTGATCTTTTCGCCCTTATCCTTCATTTCCTGGAGTTTTAACGTAGTGACCTTTGCCATTGCCTTCCTACCTTTCATTCGTGCTTTTGCACAGCGGAACTATTGTCATGCTTCACAAATACCAAACAAGACATTTCGTAAAAGAAGCATGGATGTCACCGCCCCGACTCCGCCGGGCACCGGTGAAATACCTTTAATCAATCCGGAAACCGCATCTAAATCAACATCTCCGGTGATGCCGCCTTCCTTTTCATTGATGCCTACATCAATGACGATGGAATGCGGTCCAAAATATTCTTTTCCGAAGAAAGCGGCACGGCCAACTCCGGTTACAACGATATCAGCCTTTTTTGTGATATCGGAAAGCTCTTTTGTTTTCGAATGACAGATTGTCACCGTTGCGTTTTCTTCGAGTAGCAACATGGCAAGCGGTTTTCCAAGAACCAGACTCCGGTTTACAATAACAATGTTCTTGCCAACCAAACTGCCGACATAATGCAGTAGCAATTCTCTGACCGCTTCCGGAGTACAAGGAAGAACACCCTTTACATTTCCAAGGAAAAGCTTGTTCAGGTTCTGCGGGTTCATGCAATCAGAGTCCTTGTTCGCTGAAATTGCAAGGCTAACAGCCTCTTGATCTATGCTTTGCGGCAAGGGTCTGAAAATCAAAATGCCATGCACCGACTCATCGCGATTATACCCATCAAGCAGGCTTAAAAACGCTTCTGTCGTAATATCCGCCGGGCATTCTTTTGCTTCAGCAAGAATATCGCAAATAACGCAATTTTTTAATACGCGCTGTTCATAGGCAATGTCTTCGGGGTTCGTTCCTACACGAAGAACAGCAAGTTTGGGAATAATCCCTTTTTGCTTAAATGCGCTTACCTTTTCTTTGATTTCTTCTCTAAGCCGCAGCGCAACAGGCTGACCTTTATATAATTCCATATTAAAATAATCCTGAAATCTTTCCTGTTTTATCAACATCGATGGATTCGGCCGCGGGTACCTTTGGCAAGCCCGGCATCGTCATGATGTCTCCGGTAATTGCAACAACAAATCCGGCTCCGGCAGATACTTTTACGCTTCTGACGCTGATACGGAAATTTTTAGGTCTCGAAAGCTTCGTAGGATCATCCGAGAGCGAATATTGGGTCTTAGCCATACAAATCGGTAGCTGCCCAAATCCTAAGGCTTCCAATTCCTCGATTTGTTTCGTAGCGGTTCCGATATAATCGACACCATCGGCTCCATAGACCTTTGTTGCGATGTCGTTTATTTTTTCCTTAATAGGGGCTTTTTCATCATAAGAAAAGCGGAAATTCTTTTCGCCCTTTTCAATGACACGAAGAACTTCTTCCGCAAGTTCTTTTCCTCCGGCACTTCCTTTTCCCCATACTTCAGAAAGGACAGAGTTGACACCAAGCATCGCGCAGCGCTCAGAAATACAGGCAAGTTCTGCCTCGGTATCGGTCGGGAAGCGATTAATCGCTACGACGGCCGGAAGTCCAAATACCTGCGTTACGTTTTCAACGTGTTTAAGCAGGTTTTCAATTCCACTTTCAATCGCCGCGATGTTTTCGGTCGAAAGATCCGCTTTTGCAACACCGCCGTGAAGTTTGAGTGCACGTGCCGTCGCAACAACCACGACCGCATCGGGAACAAGACCGCTTTTACGGCATTTGATGTCAAAGAATTTCTCCGCACCAAGATCCGCACCAAAACCTGCTTCGGTCACGACATAATCGCCGAGCTTCAGCGCAATTTTTGTCGCCATAATGCTGTTGCAGCCATGTGCGATATTTGCAAAAGGCCCACCGTGTATAAAGGCCGGCGTATGCTCTAACGTTTGAACAAGATTTGGTTTCAGGGCGTCTTTCATGAGCGCCGCAACAGCACCCTGCCCTTTCAAATCTCCTACTGTAACAGGTTTTCCGGCAAAATCATAAGCAACGACTGTGCTTGCGACTTTTTGCTTCAAATCCTCAATATCTTTTGAAAGACAAAGGATTGCCATGATTTCTGAAGCTACGGAAATATCAAAGCCATCTTCTCGCGGCGTGCCGTTTGCTTTTCCGCCCATTCCATCGACGATATTACGGAGTTGTCTGTCATTCATATCGAGGCATCTTCTCCAAACTACTCTTCTCGTATCGATTCGAAGACTATTTCCCTGATGGATATGGTTGTCGAGCAAGGCCGCAATGAGATTATTTGCCATCGTTACCGCATGGATATCGCCGGTAAAATGCAAATTGATGTCTTCCATCGGAATGACCTGTGCATATCCTCCGCCGGCCGCTCCACCCTTCACCCCAAAAACAGGGCCCAGTGAAGGTTCGCGAAGCGCAATCACCGTGTTTTTACCCAAGGCACTCAGCGAATCGCCAAGGCCGACCGTTGTCGTTGTTTTTCCTTCGCCAGCCGGTGTCGGAGTGATTGCCGTCACAAGAATCAGTTTTCCGTCTTTTTTATCCTGATAGTCGTTAAGAATATTGTAGTCGATCTTGGCTTTATATTTTCCGTAGCATTCTACGTAATCATCGTCGATGCCAAGACTTTTTGCGATCTTATCGATCGACTCCGGCTTTGCTTCCTGCGCAATTTGAATGTCGCTTTTGTACTCCATTCCAACTTCCTAACCTTTCTTAACAATAAGAGGGATCTCTATTTTACAACATGAAAAGCAACTCGATTGCCTTCCAAAAGGTGTTCTTTTCGTCCGGAAAAGACCTTTGCGAGGACTTTTTCCATGTTTTCTTCGCTGACAAAATTCATCTTGCGAATCAATGCCCCAAGCATGACAATGTTTGCCATTTTTTCGTTTCCAAGCCCGATTGCAAGCTCTCCGGCTTCAACAGCGATTTCTGTAAGATCACTGCGTTTTACGCCCTGTTTTACCAAAGAAGAATTGATAAAAACCGTACCGCCGGGCTCAACCATATCTTCATACTTCGCTAGAGAAGGCTGATTCATCACAACGAGACAGGTCGCTTTATCTACAAGCGGACAGCTGATTGGGGAATCAGAGATTACTATGGTACAATTTGCGGTTCCTCCGCGCATTTCCGGTCCATAAGACGGGAGGAAAGTTACTTCTTTATTATCCATCATCGCAGCGTAGGCAAGCATCTGGCCAATCAGGATGATTCCCTGCCCACCAAAACCCGCGATCAGAATCTTATGTGTGGCCATTTACTTCACCTCCCCTGGTGTTCTCAGTATTCCAAGAGGGAAATAAGGGATCATATTATCAGCAAGCCATTTCAGAGCCGCTGTCGGAGGAAGTCCCCAATTTGTGGGGCAAGTCGACAAGACTTCTACAAAACTGAAGCCCAATCTTTTTTCTTGAATTTCAAAAGCTCTGTGCATCGCTGCTTTTGCTCCGCGCACGTGTGCCGGTGTATCAAGAGCAACGCGTTCGACATAAACAGCGCCGTCAATTGTCGCTAAGAGTTCCGCCATACGAAGAGGCATGCCGGACACTTCTTTTTTTCGGCCATCGACTCCGGTTGTTGATTTTTGTCCAATCAGAGTGGTCGGTGCCATTTGCCCTCCGGTCATTCCATAGATTGCATTATTGACAAAAATAGTCGTGAATTTTTCACCTCTATGCGCAGCATGAACGATTTCTCCCGCTCCAATCGAAGCAAGATCTCCATCTCCCTGATACGTAAAAATGGTTTTATCGGGCAGTGCTCTGCGGATTCCCGCTGCGACAGCCGGACCTCTTCCATGCGCAGATTCACACATATCGACATTCAGATAATTATGGGAAAGGATACTGCAACCAATCGGTGCTACGCCGATGGTCTCTCCCAAGGTCCCTCTTTCGATTAGCACTTCCATTAAAATTCGATGAGCAATGCCATGGGTGCAACCAGGGCAATATCCTGTTGTGACCGGGAGCATTCCCCGGGTATATTCAAATACAGTCTTCATTTTGTCACCTCCAAGAGCGCCTTCGTTTTTTCGACTACTTCGAGAGGAGTCGGTACCATTCCGCCGGTACGATAAAGCAATTCAACGGGAAATCTTCCGCAAACTGCGCATTTTACATCATCCATCATCTGGCCGATCGATAATTCGGCGGAAATGACCATTTTTGTCTTGGGGCTGATTTCATCAAACGCTTTGTTCGGAAAGGGCCAAAGTGAAATCGGTCGAATCATACCTGCCTTAATCCCCTGCTCTGCGAGATGATCCATGGCTTCTCGAACGATACGTGACATCGAGCCAAAGGATACAAAGACTACTTCCGCATCCTCGAGACGATAAGATTCGTACTGCGGAAGTTCTTCCATCATTTCAATATATTTTTCATGCATTTTATTATTGTGATTTTCTAAATCATCTGGCTGAAGGCGCAGGGATTTCACAACGGTGCGTTCTTTTTTATCCTGATGCCCTAATAAGGCCCAAGGTTTTTGAATCCGGATTTCTTCTTCTGTCACCGTTTCGCGGGCTTCCGGCAAGATAATGGGTTCCATCATTTGCCCGAGCATTCCGTCTGCTAAAATAATGACGGGATTTCTATAGCGGTCAGCCAAGGTGACCGCATCATAGATGATATTAACGGTTTCTTGGATTGAAGCAGGACCGTAGACCGGAATATGGTAATCTCCATTTCCGCCGCCTCTGGTCGCTTGGCGATAGTCTGCCTGTCCGGGCTGAATGCCTCCGACTCCGGGACCGCCTCTCATGACGTTAAGAATGACCATCGGAATCTCCGCGGATGCCATAAAAGAAAAGCCTTCTTGCATCAATGCGATTCCGGGTGAAGAGGACGAAAGAAACACATTTTTTCCCGTCAGTGCCCCACCATAGGCCATATTGACAGCGGCAAGTTCACTTTCTGCCTGTACGAATGCGCCTCCAACTTTATCCAACTCACGAGACATATACTCAGGGATCTCATTTTGCGGGGTAATCGGATAGCCGAAATACAAACGACAGCCACCTCTGATTGCTGCTTCCGCAAATGCTTCATTTCCCTTCATTAATTGCTTTTCACTCATCACGATTACTCCTACTCCGTATAAACGCTGATCACACCATCGGGACACATCACTGCACAATTTGCACAGCCGATGCATTGCTCTTCGTCACTGACGGAAATAGGGTGGTATCCCATTATATTTACGTCATGTTCGTGGATTTTCAATATATGTTTTGGACAGACCACTACACATAATTCGCATCCTTTACACTTATCAATGTCAAATTTTACGATCCCTTTTTTTGCCATGTCTCTCTCCTTCTATTTTATCGGTCCAACCAAGATGGCCTCATATACAATCGGATACGATAGGGGTTGAAATCAACCGGCATCGCATCCGTTTCCTTTAATTTTATTAGGATTTCTTCTGTGCAACAGCTGTAAATCAGAGGAATCCCTTCTTTCTCCGAAATTTCATGACAAAGCTGATATCCTTTTAGAACATCCGCC
The DNA here is from genome assembly GCA_028693645.1 of Eubacteriales bacterium. Taxonomy (GTDB): domain Bacteria; phylum Bacillota; class Clostridia; order Peptostreptococcales; family Anaerovoracaceae; genus STD2-154. The sequence goes on from JAQUUY010000039.1 coordinate 6,445, forward strand.
GCTTCGGTCTCTCTGAGCATATGAGTGTTATTAATCAAGCCGCTAATCCGAAGCCCGCTCTCATCGCAAATCCTATGATAATGATACATTGCGCCTTCCAGCGTTCTTGTTTCCGGTCGATTGGCATTCACGACATAAAGCATATCATGCTCCTCTTCGAGAAAATGCCGGGCAAACTGATTCAGGATCATAGCTCCTGTCTCATTTCCTCCGGCGTCAATGACCGTATGATAGGTATGATTTTCGAGCACTTTTCGGATTGATGGCGCAATCGCGGGGAGATCTGCAGAAATATCACTGTGATAAATGTTGCTATGGACCTCAATTCCCGCTTCTTCAAGGAAGGCTTGTCTTTCTCGACTTCGAAAATAGACATTGGCAATGTCAAGGTCGACAAGTGCGGTCTTTTTTCCCTGTTGCATAAGATCGAGTGCGTAGTTAATCGAGAATTCGGTTTTTCCACTTCCGTAATGTCCGGTTATGATCGTTATGCGTTTCATTGCTTCTTTTTTCTCCCACTACTACCAACAAAACAAGGCTTTGCGTTAAAGCAATGAATTATTAAATATAGCGAATATTATATAGCGATTTGCTAAAAGAATAAAGCCTTTTTTGACAAAAGCTTATTTTTGACAAACAAAAATCCCGATGTGTCGTCAGGCCTCGAATTCACACCCTATCCTCTGATAGGTGGGTTACCTGTTTCTGCTTCTGTCTTCCACTCGGAGGCGGCCTGACATAGGCGTCGAAAACCCGGAATCCCGTGAACTTAATGTAGGTTAAATTACTCAACCTTAACGAACACCTCAGGATTATTTTGTTACTTTTATTATACCCACCAGTGGGGTTCTAATCAATGTATTTGTTTGTATTTTATTTGTTTGCTTATCACAAAGCGTTTCTTTTTTTAGATTATATTCTTTTTTCTGAATACGAAACGCCTTCCATTTCTTCAGGTTCTTCTTTTTC
>JAQUUY010000039.1:7513-10631 GCA_028693645.1 Eubacteriales bacterium
CCAAAGAAAACACTGAAGGCTTTGCCGAGTCCAAAGAGCAAGAGTGCGATACCTCCGTAAACAGCGAGCGGTTCAAGAACACCGGGGAGCAGCTGTCCGGGGATTAAGCTTTCCATGACGGTTTCTGCGGGATAACCTTGTGCAACGTATTGAGCAACAGTGTTTTTAAATATGATGACATTGTTGATCAACAAGCTCAATCCAATCAGTCCCACAAGTGCGGATCCGATATATAAAACGACCGAGAGATAATTCTTTTTTTGTGTTGTGTTTAATTCCTTGTTGTTAGCTGCCATGATTCTTTGTCTCCATTTCCACCAATTCAGGTTCTTTTCATTTTTTTATTTATCAACTGTGATTTCACAATTAAGCTTCATAGGGATCAATCGTGCTGTTGTGATACACTTTCTGCACATCATCATTTTCTTCCAGATGATCAATCAGTTTAATCAAGCTCTTGAGGTCGTGTTCTCCGGGTGTCGCTTCCATTGAAGGAACATATTCAATATCAGATTCGATGAAATCATAACCCGCACTGCGAAGTGTCTCAGATACTTGATTGAAATCTTCGGGAGCAGTGATGATTTCAAAGCTGTCTTCATTCGTAATCATGTCTTCGGCGCCTGCCTCTAACGCTGCATCCATGAGGACATCTTCTTCAATTGCCGCGATTTTTTCGACAAGAATTACTCCTTGGCGCTTAAACATATAAGAAACGCAGCCCGGAACCCCAAGGTTTCCGTTGAATTTATCAAAGGCATGTTTTACGGCGGCCGTCGTCCGGTTTTTGTTGTCTGTGAGGATATCAACGATTACAGCAACTCCTCCGGGTCCGTATCCTTCAAAGCTCCCTGTTTCGTAGGTTTCTCCTTCGAGTTCACCGGTTCCCTTTTTTATAGCTCTTGTAATGTTGTCATTTGGCATATTAATGCCCTTTGCTTTTGCGATTTCGTTTTTCAAAGTCATGTTATATTCAGGATCACCGCCTGCCTTAGCAGCAACCGTGATCGCTCTTGCATACTTTGTAAAAAGCTGTCCTCTTTTTGCATCCTGCGAGGCTTTTCTGCCTGCAATTGTACCATGTCTTCCCATTTGTATATTCCTCCTGACCTCATGGGTCTATTTTTTCTCTTAGCTATTATACAACGAATGTCATCAATATTCCATTCGTGTCTACGAAAAAACACCTAAATACCACAAAAGTGACTTATTTTACGTGAGGCGGAGGTTCGCCCTGATCCATATGCTTATAGGCGGTAGCCATCATAAGCTTGATTCGATTCAACTGATTGACGTCACTTGCTCCGGGATCGTAATCGATTGCGGCAATATTCGCAAGAGAATGATATTTGCGCAAAGCCTTCATCATTCCTTTTCCGGTCACATGATTCGGAAGACAGGCAAAAGGCTGAAGGCAAACAATATTCGTTACTCCGGTATCAATCAGTTCTACCATTTCGCCGGTTAAAAGCCAACCTTCTCCGCATTGATTGCCGAGAGAAGTAATTTTTTCGGCTTTTTTTGCAAGTTTATTGATGTGTAAGGGACCATGGAAACGCTCACTTTTATTTAATGTGCGCCTTGCACTTCCGCGGAAGACTTCACACAGGGCTAAAAAGCTCATGTTTTGAGCCATACTCAAATAACTGCCGGAAAGCATGTGGAAATTATATTTTTTGCTTCGGAATCCATAGAGGAAGAAATCAAGCAAATCCAAGACGATGGCTTCTCCTCCCTCTCGCTCGATGACGCCCACGATATCGTTGTTTGCCATAGGATGGTATTTGACAAGAATTTCGCCAACAACTCCGATCCTCGGTTTTTTGATATCCAAAAGCGGCAACTCATCAAAGGCTTTTACCATCTGTTTGATGATTCTGTTCATTTTAAAATAGCTTCCGTCTTTTACATTTTCGAGCGCAATCGCCGACCACTTTTCAAACAATGCATTCGCCGATCCTTTTTCCTTTTCATAGGGTCTCGTTGCATAAAGAATGCGCATCAAAACATCGCCGTAGACGATGGCAAGTCCCGCCCTTTTGAGCAGACCCGGGGTTATTTTGAAGCCGGGGTTCTTTTCGAGGCCTACAGTATTAAAGGAAACGACCGGAATTTGTTCCATGCCGAGATCTTTAAGTGCTTTTCGGAGGAGCGGAATATAATTGCTCGCGCGGCACTGTCCACCCGTCTGGGTCAAGACGACTGCGGTTTTATCAAGATCATATTTACCTGATTTCAATTCGTGTATAATCTGTCCCAAGGTGACGATTGTTGGATAGCAAGCATCATTATTGACATAGCGAAGACCTTCTTCGACAGCGAATTTATCAACAGTCGGCAGCATCGCTACCCGATAGCCTTCATTTAACATCGCGGTTTCAATGAATTGGAAATGAATCGGTGACATCTGCGGAGCAAGCAAAGTATATTCCGCTTTCATCGATTCCTCGAATACGACCCGTTCATATGGTTTTTCATGCGACAGCGGTTTTACCTTGTTTTTTTCACGTTCTCCGATTGCCGCTTTCAACGAACGAATTCGGATTTTTGCAGCGCCGAGATTCGAGCCTTCGTCGATTTTCAATACAGTATATAATTTATTCCGTTGGGAAAGGATTTCTTCGACCTGATCGGTTGTAACCGCATCGAGTCCACAGCCAAAGGAATTGAGCTGGACGAGTTCCAATGAGGGATGTTTTCCAACGACTTCGGCCGCATTATATAATCGAGAATGGTACATCCATTGATCCAAAATACGCAAGGGCTTTTTTAACGTCGAAAGCTGTGAAACGGAATCCTCAGTGAGCACAGCAAAGCCATAGGAATTCATCATTTTATCGATTCCATGATTGATTTCAGGATCAAGATGGTAGGGCCTTCCTGCAAGGACAATCGCCTTTTGCCCGCTTTCTTCTATCCCGCGGATTGCTTCTTCTCCTTTTGCTCGAATCTCACTTTTAAAGGCGCGATCTTCTTTGCGGCCGGATTGTACGGCGAACCAAATTTCCTCTTTTGTGATCCCCTCATTTTCGAAAAGGTTAAAGAGTCTTTTTATCAAACGACTGTCCGAATCATAAGGTAAAAACGGATGAAGAAATTCGACTTCGTTTTCTTTAAT
>JAQUUY010000040.1 GCA_028693645.1 Eubacteriales bacterium
ATCAGCAAATTTCCGTCTTCTACCTTGATTTCTACGCGGTCATTTTCTTTAAGGCGTGCATTCAGCAGTGCGGCTTTCGGAAGCCTTATCGCCTGACTATTTCCCCATTTTTGGATTGTAGTATACATGCATCCCACCTCCTTATACCGAGAGTATATACTTTGTATATACTCTCGTCAATAGGTTCCTTTTGGCTGTTAATTTTAATATGCGTGCTCTGGGGATTTCTCAAGAGGTGATGGAGTAGTCATACGGCAAACTTTTTTAAAATCCAATACTCCGAGCAAGCAGCGGGGCGGGGCCGGAGTAGGCACGGCGAGTTGATTTGTCCGATTTCCCTACTCCGAGGATTTCTGCCGGAGCAAAAGGGTAGGCATAGAACAAACTTTTTTGAGTTTCAATACTCCAAGGATTTTCGCCGGAGCGATGGAGTATTGAAACGCGGACTTCCTGACAAATTTACTACTCCGAGCAAGTCGCGGGTCGGGGTGAGAGTAGGCACGGTGATATGATTTGTCCGATATTCCTACTCCGAGGGTTTTCGCCGAAGCGATGGGGTATTGAAATGCGGACTTCCTGACAAATTTACTACTCCGAGCAAGTCGCGGGTCGGGTCCGGAGTAGGCAATCTACAAACTTTTATCAATCTCAATACTCCGAGCAAGTCGAGGGGCGGAGCCGGGGTAGGCATAGAACAAACTTTTTTGAGATTCAATACTCCAAGGATTTTCGCCGAAGCGATGGAGTATTGAAACGCGGACTTCCTGACAAATTTACTACTCCGAGCAAGTCGCGGGGCGAGGCCGGAGTTGGCACGGCGAGATGACTATTTTCCTATTTTCACTTCGCGATAGTGAAAATTCACTTTTTTATGTGAATATTCACTCGACTTCGATGAATTTCATGTTATAATTGATAATATAGAAATTCCGAAGGAGGAAATTGTATGCTATATGAAAGTGAAACAGTTGAGTTGAAGCAATCTCTCACAGATGACATCAGCAAGGAAATTGTTGCCTTTGCAAATACTGATGGCGGCACGATCTATATTGGCGTTACTAACGATGGAACAGAAGTTGGGCTCAGTGATGTTGATTCGTGTTACACGCGCCTGACAAACATCGTTCGCGATGCCATTGTTCCCGACGTCACAATGTTTGTTCGTTATGAACTTATGGACAACAAACTTATAAAGATAAGCATTTCCGGCGGTTCCGCAAAACCCTACTATTTAAAGAAAAACGGAATCAAGCCTTCCGGCGTCTATGTTAGGCAAGGAACGTCCTCCGCTCCTGCCACTTGGGATCAAATCCGAAATTTCATTAAACTGTCTGATGGCGATTCATTTGAAAACATGCGGTGCCTTCTGCAAGAGCTTACATTCCATCAAGCCTCGGAAGAATTTGCGGCGTGCGGCATTCCGTTTTCTGCAGAAAAATATACCGCTTTGGGTTTACAAGATCCCGAAAAGGGGCTTTATACCAACCTTGCGTTGCTTTTATCCGACCAGTGTATGCATACCATAAAAATTGCGGTTTTTGACGATGCTGCGAATACGGTTTTTCTCGACCGCAAGGAGTTTAGCGGTTCGATTTTCAAACAATTGCATGAAGCCTATGATTATCTGGCCTTGAACAATCGGACCAGATCCATCATAAACGGACTGTACCGTACAGACAGTATGGACTACCCAAAGGAAGCCATTCGCGAAGCATTGCTCAATGCCATCATCCACCGAGACTACAGCTTCAGCGGCAGCATTATTATCAACATCAACGAAAAACACATGGAATTCATATCTCTGGGGGGCCTTCTTCCCGGGTTATCTACCGAGGATATTATGTCTGGGATTTCCCAACCCCGAAACCCAAAACTGGCCCAGATTTTTTTCAGATTAAAACACGTCGAGGCCTACGGCACCGGTATTCGCCGCATATTTTCCCTTTATTCCGTCGCCTCGCCCAAACCTGAAATTGCAGTTTCGAACAACACGTTCCGCATCACCCTCTCAAACAGAAATGCTACCGACCGCTCTGCGACCATCTCTACCGTCGAGGAAAAAATGTCCGTAATGAATACAGTTGCAAAGAAAATTACCCCTCAGATGCGGGAAGTTTTGAATTTTCTTTCCGAACGCGGCTCGATTTCAGAGGAGGAGTTGTTGGTTCTGCTAAAGGTCAGGAGAACCCGGGCATACCTTGTCGGCAGACAAATGTCCGAAATGGGCCTTGTTGATATCGTCGGCCGAGGGAAGGATAAAAAGTACGTCCTTCATAAAGTTGCTGACGCAAAGTGATTTATATATAAGGAAAAAGTCACCAACCGGTGACTTTTTCAAATTTCGGCATTTATAGTTCTGATATCAAAACAAAAAGACGACTGTCGGGCGGCTCGTGTGCCGACTTTATTTCTAAAATTTGAGTTTCTGTTTTTGAAATTTCACATTTTTTGAGTAATATTTTAAGTTCTTAGCAAACCATTTTAGATTCATCACTTATATTCAAACAAATGGAGCAAATTTTAATTTCGCTCCATTTGTTTCATTCTTTTCATTTCTCACCATCAGGCAAATGAAATGCTTTGATTTTTTTTTAATACCCGCTATAATAAAGGGGTATCATAAAGGGGTATCATAAAGGGGTATCATAAAGGAGGTTCATCATGGCACTGCCAATCAATATAGTAGATTTAATCAATCGACGCGTAATAGAAAATGCTCGTGTCGAATACAAGAAAAGTTGGAATCCTCAACCGATTTTACATTCGATTTGCGCCTTTGCAAACGATATCGACAACTGGGGTGGTGGCTATATCATAATCGGAATAGAAGAAGAAAACGGAATGCCTAAGTTTCCAATCAAAGGACTCGAAAAAACCTCAATAGATCGAATCAATAAAGATTTATTGCAAAAATGCAACCTCCTCGAGCCACGATATATACCCGTTGTAGAACATACGATTTATCAAGGCGCAGACATTATTATTCTTTGGGTTCCAGGCGGGGATGCCCGCCCTTACAAATGTCCCGTTGCCTTTCCGTCTGAAAAAAGTGCGAAATACGATAAGGCATACTACATTCGTAAGATGTCAAGCAGTATCCGCGCGAATCAGATGGACGAAAAGGAATTATTCATGCTTGCCTCCAATGTGCCATTTGATGATCGCATCAATCTATCCGCTACTGCGGAGGATTTAAAATCAAGTCTTGTTTCCGAATATCTTTATGCAGTAAACAGCGATTTGTATGCAGATTCACTCCAACGCCCGATAGCCGAACTTGCGGCGGATATGCACCTAATGGGCGGGCCAATTGAACTCCGAAAACCTCTAAATGTGGGATTGATGTTCTTCAATGAACACCCTGATGATTTTTTCAGATATGCTCGGATTGAAGTCGTTGATAAACCCAATCCAACGGGAAGCGGTATGACCGAAAAGATTTTCTCCGGCCCCATCGACCGACAACTACGCGATGCCTTGAGCTATATACAGAATTATGTTTTGAAAGAAAAAATCACAAAACTACCCGGGCACGCAGAAGCCGAAAGGGTCTTCAACTACCCCTATGCCGCGATTGAAGAAGCTTTGTCAAATGCAGTCTACCACAAATCGTATCAAATAGGCGAACCAATAACCGTAACCGTGACGCCGGAGAAACTCGAAATCACAAGTCTTCCCGGACCGGATAGAACCATCACAGATGATGATATTTCCAATCGAAGGATGGTGTCTCGCCGTTACCGCAATCGAAGAATTGGCGATTTTCTGAAAGAACTGAAGCTCGTTGAAGGTCGAAATACAGGAATACCCTCAATACTGCAAGCAATGGAGCGCAACGGTTCCGAATTGCCTGTTTTTGAAACGGATAGGGAACGCTCCTATTTTACGGTAGTGCTCCCGATTCAGCAAAAGTTTCACCCCGAGGAAAAGCCGTCAGACACGCAGCGGAAAAAGGCACGCCGGAATATCGCTGAGATAAGAAATCTAATACTTGAGGTTTTAGCCGAAAACGACGAACTGTCATCTGGAGAGCTTGCCATTGCTATGGGATACACAAAGGTCACGGATGCCGTAGGAAGAGCAATCCGCGAGCTACTAAGCGAACAAAAAATAGTATATCTTTCCCCCGACAATCCGCGTAGTAGATACCAAAAGCTACGTTTGAATTAGTAATTCTCTGTGCAGCAGTCACAATAAGCAAAGAATGAGATGCTTTGCTTAGATACAATAAGTTGCATAAAGCGGAACTGATTTTATGTCGTTTTCAAAGCCAAAGTTTTTTGCAGAAACTCGGATTGCATACTCACTTTCGTAGCGCTTGCAAAAAACCGAAAGACTTTTTGAACGGACATTGTCATTGTATTTTACTTCTACCGGAATTACCTTGCCGGAGCGGTCGCGAATCACAAAATCCACTTCAGCCTGTGAATTTGATTCCCAATAGTAGATTGTATGCTTGTTTGCGACCAAACTCTGCGCTACATAGTTTTCAGCCATCGCACCTTTGAAGCTCGAATCAAAATTCCCAAGAAGGATTTCCTCAGGCAACAACTTTGCCTTTGCGCGATAGAGTCCAACATCCGACATGTAAAGTTTGAAGGAGGAAAGATCCTTCTGCACTTCAAGCGGCGCCAGCCCGGAGTTTACCTTGCTACATTTTAGGACGATACCTGCGGTAATCAGCCATTCGATTGCTTCTCCAAACAAATTCGCCGTAGCTCCTTTGCGAATCAACTTATACTGAAACTTCTTGTTTTCCTTTGCCAGTTGAGCCGGCATAGAATCATAGCTGCTCTTAATGCGCATGTTTTCACCGCTTGTCGTGTATTTTGTCATATCTGCTATATAGGAGTTCAAAACGTCTTCCTGCAGCTCAGTTGAGCTATTTACAGAACGGTTTTCAATATAATCCTTCACAACAGCGGGCATTCCTCCGGTAATCAGATAATGCGTGTACTTGTTCAGCAAGTCTTCATGCAGAAGGGTTGGCATAGGATGGTTGTTTTCGTAGCAATTCCGGATTTCTTTTGTCAACAATTCTTCTCCCTGCGCCCACAGATACTCCTCCATGTCGAGGGGATACATGTTCAGAATTTTTACCTTCCCTACAGGGAAAGAATATTTTCCTCTGTTCAGCGCGACTCCAAGCAAGCTTCCCGCGGCTATCACATGCTGTTCCGGCGCTTCTTCCGCAAAGTATTTCAACGAAGTCAGAGCCCTCTCACAGCTTTGGATCTCGTCGAATATAATCAGCGTTTCTCCGGGAATGATTTTACTTCCACCCACTGCTTCCAATACCGGAATAAGTGTTTTCGGAGAGATATCTCCGTCAAAATACGCCGCAATTGTTTCCATTCGTTCAAAATTGATGTATATCTGATTTTTATAGCAGGATCGGCCGAACTCGCGCATGGCATAGGTCTTTCCTACCTGCCTTGCGCCGTAAATCAAAAGCGGCAGCCTGTTCGTGCCGGAACCAGCGCCTTTTTCCTTCCAATCCATCAAATCATCCATAATCTTTCGTTTCATGCTTGCATTTCTCCTTGCCTTCGCAGGTGCATTTTTTCTTTTATAGTATGCCTGTATTTTCTTTTTGTCAACTTTTAGTGATTTTTATATAAGGAAAAAGTCACCGAATGGTGACTTTTTCACTTTTTGTCCTATTTTTATCTCACTGGTAGTGCCAACAAAATGTGCTTAGTTAATTGATAGGTTATTTGCATGTTCGAATGATATGATGCATCTTTCATCGGTGCACTTATATGCATCCTCCTCGTGCATTTTTCGGACAATTTCTTCAGTTGAAAGGTTGCCAAGTTCTCTAACGATTACATCCATCGTTTCAATTTCTTCGGTTGATAAATTATTGATTTCAAAGCCTTGGGTGGGCTTAAACTTATACGCAATATCATCGTATAGTACAGTATCAAAGCTTATCCCCTCAAGCATCATAATCTGTTCATGACCTTTTGGAACAGCCCCCATCGGCAAGGCTCCGTAGACGAGGCCTGATATTGAATTTCCTCTTCTTTTAAAGCTTAAGGCGTCTGAATACCATAGCAGCTTCATGAGTTTAACTTTATGCAAGCTTTTAACATTTCCTGCAAGATAGTTAATCATCTCAACAACTTTAATTAAATCCAAAGAACGTCCACCAGTCAAATGAGTTTCACCTTCATACTCTGCATACATGGAATATATGGACTCACATAAATAATCATTCCTTTTTGAATAATAGACAGTATTGGCTTTTTCTAAATATTTTGCGTAAGCTTTGTTGGGAATCGAATCTTTATTTTTCTTCAATAATTCTATAAACCATTTAGGGTCAGAATTTAATTTCCTTAGAATTTCATCGTGTGCTTCATCTTGCACTTGATGATTCTCATATCTTGTTATTGTTGCTTTGCCCCAGCCAAGTATTTCCGAAAAATCTTTCTGGCTAACACTATATTTTTCTCTGATTGCTATTATTTCTTTAGATGTCAGCAGACTCTTTTTCTTTCGATATGCGTCCTTAAATGATAAATCATTGGCTTTTATCAAATCTTCATTTTCCGTATATTCATCAGTGGTGGTGCAATATTCATAAATTGCCGTAAATTCGACCGCTTCATTTTTAAACGTGTTTTTTTCTTGCACTTCTACTATTTGAACTTCATGAACTTCCATACAGCTGAGGCATAATCTTTTTTCTTTATTGATTATTTTCATCTTTTCCACCTCTATTCATTGCGATACGGAAACACAACATGCTTAATTATTTGTTACTGTCATTATATCACCCTACAATAATATGTCAACGAAATTGGTATCATTTGATTCCAATTTTATAGTTTTGATACCAACGCAAAAAGACTACTGTCGGGCAGCGCCTGTACAGACTAATTTCTAAGATTTCATTATTTCCGCCAGACCACCCGGTTCACAATGCCGGTGTAGCTTTGGATGATCTTGACGACCTTGCTGCTCATTCATTGCTTTCTCTTTCAATCATGTTGTGGGGCCTTAAAACAAAGCCCTAAATTGGTATATCTTTTTAACGAATTCGCGCCCGTTTTTATATGCTCCCATGATCCCTTGTAATCGGTCATTACAGAAAAATCCGAGTTGGAAATATAAGAGATAAATCCCGCTTCATCATCTTTGTATTTTTTTGCAAAACCAAGAGAATCTTTTTCCTTTTCAGCCCTTGTGCTGTTTATTTTATTATATAGCACATGGTCTAAATTGGAGGACATATAATAAACCTGATATGGCAAATCCCATATTTTGCTTATTGAAGCCAGTTTATTTAAATTTGCGCTTTTTTGAATATTTCTTTTTGCTATCCCCACTTTATTTGGGGTCCTAATATTCTCTGTTGAATACACTTGCTCCGACAATGCCTTGTCTTCTATGAGCAGGTCTTCCGAAATGTAGGCTCCATCTGTATCAACGAGATGAATAATTTCTTGAAAGTGAACTTTAGCAAAGTGGTTACCCGCTGCATATTGTTTTAATGGATCGCATACTTTAGTAATTATATTCGATGGCGTAGCGCCTTTCTCTGTAGTAATGTCACATCTCATTATATGAATATAAACTCTATTGCTATCATATATTTTGTTTAAAACAACACCCAGGGCTTCTTCATCGGATAGTCCCTCTACAATAATAAAAATGATTTTTTTACGTGCCACTGAATTCACCTGCCTCTCTGAATGCAAGTGAAATTTCATAATTATTTGTCTGTTCGTACACGTCTTCTTTTTGTTCTCCAAGGATAATATCGCGATAATAGAAATCCCTCAAATTATGATTAGTTTTCACATTATTTAAGCGCAGATATCTATTTTGCGGATTCGTTGTTGTAAAAGCAATGAATCCTTTATCTAATGTTTCCAACGGCCGGAGATTATGTGAAGTAAAAACAAGCTGCCCTTTTCCTTTTTCGGAGATAATTCGCAATAGTTCTCCCAATAGGTATTCAAATACTCCCGCATCCAATTCATCAATTGCGACAGTAATAGACGACTTATTATATACGACAATTAGCAACTGAAGAATTGAAATAATCTTTTTAATCCCATCCGATTCATATCTTAAAGGGATTTCTTTGCTGTTTTTACGAGACATTAACTCAATTCTGCAACCAGCCCTGCCATTTTCTAATGTTTGAACGCCTAACTCTTTTATGCTTATTGTTAATCCGGGGACAAGCTGATTTAATACGATATTCATGCTTTGAACCAGTTTTTTAACAAGTTCAACCGCATCCTGTGGAATCTCAGCGGTACCGTCTAACGGAATTGTCAGATTGCCTGCAGCCCCCATATTCTTCTCCTGATACCTGAAAGAGAGGGGAAGGGCGTTCATGCTAATAAGTCCTGTATTTGTAGTGTTTATAACAAATAAATTGTATTTCCCATAGTAACCCAAGCTTTCGAATAGAAACAAATGCCACTTTACTTTGCAATTGCTTTGTAAGACACCCAATAGTTCCTTGGAAAATACAAACGATCGCGATGTTGCATATGCCAGCTTTTTGGCAACCAGCAAATCAAGCGTAACGGATTTATTTTTATTTGTTAACAAATCATATTTTGTCTTTGGAATGAAAACACCATCCGTTTTGGTATCAATTATTTTTTGCTTTCGTTTATCATCTTTTTCGCCTTCATCACCAGAATACGCGTAGCTTAAGACCTCATCAAATATTGATGCTTTGAATTTTTCGGCCGCAGAATCCATTGTTTCCATGTTTTGAGAAGATATGTCAAGTTCTTTCTTAATCGCAAATTCATAGTATACCGTGTATACGCTGTTTTCTTTGGGATTGTTTACTTTTAAAACATACTTCAACTCTGCGTACTGCGCATCGACATTGATATAATCCGCGTATTTGGAAGGTATTGGTTGACCAGTCAATGCAAGCTTTAATAAAAAAATCGCATCAATGAGCGCCGTTTTCCCAGAGCCATTTTGTCCATACAATCCAATAATGCTACTTTCATAATCTTTCCTATTATTTATTAACGATATATGACCCTCAACGACATTTTTGAAATTGTAAATAGAAATACTATCTATCCTGACAACGGAACCATTCATTTATAACACCTCCAATATAAGTATGTGTCATAATATTATCATTGCAACTCAAAATTGTCAAACGAATCGTTGTTTAGGAACAAAATGTTTCTTTTTTATAACAATATCGTCGTTTTCTATATGTTTAATTCTACATTTCAAACTTCATTCCGCTAATTCCACAAAAGCACCGGCATTCTTCACATTATTTTCTCCAGACCACCCGGTTCACGATGCCGGTGTAGCTTTAATATCAACCAAGCAGATAATCCCGGATGTTTATGTGCCTGATTCCGTCTCTGTCTTTGGTGAATTCGTCCAGGCTCAGCACAAATTTGGGGTAATGATCATCGAGTTTCTGTAAAGAGCGAAATTCGCGATCCGCTACTTCGGGCGTTGCCAGTAGATAAGCGACTTGAATATATATGCGGCCTTGTTGGTTTTCGCAGACAAAATCCACTTCCAGGTCATTCCATTTCCCAACAGTCACCGTGTAGCCTCTGCGTAGAAGCTCGAGGTAAACAATGTTTTCGAGGATCAGGTTAATGTCTCTCTGATTTTTGCCGTAGACAGCTTCCCGCAGTCCATGATCTGCAATATAGTATTTTTCATTTACAGAGAGAATCTTTTTGCCAACCAGATCGTTTCTTCGAACGCGGTAGAACAAACAGGCCTCTTCACAGGCTTTGATATAATTTAACACCGTCTCCGGAGAGATTTTGCGGTTCTCGCTTTTGAAATACTTTGAAATGCTTGTCGCCGAAAACGGCTGCCCGATATTTGCTAAAATAAAATGGATCAATTTTTCGAGCATGTCCACATCGCGGATGCTGTTTCTTTTCACAATGTCCTTTAGCACTACCGAATTGTAAACATCCTGCAAATACTGCATGGACGCATCGTAGTTGAAATCCAGATTGCCAAGGAAAGGCATGCCGCCGATTTCTATGTACTCCCGAAACGCAGCCTCTTTCCCTATCCCTTCTTTTCTTTCCTGCAAGAACAGATAAAATTCACGGAAGGAAAAGGGATACACGATAAATTCCACATATCTTCCAGCAAGATATGTGGCCAATTCGCCGGACAGCAGCTTGGCATTGGAGCCGGTAATATAAATGTCGCAGTCAAAATTGATTCGAAGGGAATTGATGCACTTTTCCCAGGATTCGACCTCCTGGATCTCATCAAAGAACAAGTAACTTCTCTCCTCTGCCCCGGCAAGCCTGTCGCTAATGAAACGGTGCAGACTCTCCGCTGTACAAAGTTCCCTGTTGCCCATGTCCTCGAAGTTCAAATGGAAGAAGCGGTTTTCCGCAACGCCCTTCTCCCGGAGCTCCTGTTTTATCAGCTCCAACATAACGGATTTTCCAGATCGGCGGATCCCCGTCAGAACCTTGACCAGGTCCTTGTCCATGAATGGCCGGATTCTGGTAAGATAATCCTCTCTTTTGATCATGGCAAGCACCTCCTTTCTGTATCAGGGATATGCAAATTATATCAGA